>PMKW01000108.1:0-2485 GCA_003157895.1 Methanoregula sp.
GCATCGGTCCCGATCGTCCCCATCGCGATACCGACGGTTGCCCGGGCGAGTGCCGGGGCGTCGTTGATGCCATCCCCGATCATCACCACTGCGCCGTATCTCGCCTTGAGCGCCCCGATGGCAGCGGTCTTGTCTTCGGGTTTCAGGTCGGCCCTGATATCGTCAATGCCGAGATCGGTGGCAACGGCCTTCGCGGTAACTGCATTATCACCGGTCAGCATGATGGTCGCAATCCCCATTGCGTGGAGCTGGCCGATCATGGCCTTTGCATTCGGCCGGACCTGATCCCGTACCGCAATGAGACCAAGGACCTTCTCCCGCGTTCCTACGGACACGACGGTCTTGCCTTCGGCACGGAGCCGGCTGATCTGACGATAAGTTTCTGCATCCGGGTTCTCACCGGTAAAAAATTCCGGTTTGCCCGCAAAATACGCAGTCCCGCCGATGGTCGCGGTCGCAGCCTGCCCGGGAAGAGCGCACTGGTTTACTGCTTCGTGCGGCCGGATACCTGAGATCTCTGCACGCTTCAATATGGCCCGGGCGAGCGGGTGATCGGAACAGCGTTCGATGGCAGCAGCGATCTCAAGGACCGCAGGCTCATCACCGTTCAGCGGGACAATGTCGGTCACTACCGGAGTACCGGTCGTGAGTGTCCCGGTCTTGTCGAACGCGACCGCCTTCGTCTTCCCGAGATTCTCCAGGTGGGCACCGCCTTTGATGAGAATCCCGTGTTTCCCTGCCGAACCAATACCCGCTGCAACGGCGACCGGCGTGGACATGACAAGCGCACAGGGCGCAGCTGCAACGAGGAGCACGACCCCGCGTATGGCGAGATCGTTGAACGGGATGCCGAAGAACGGCGGGACTACGATGAGAATGAGCGATACCAGAAGAACCGCCGGCGTATATCTCCGCCCGAACCGTTCGATGAAGAGCTGGGTCTTTCCCTTCTGCTCCTGTGCCTCTTCGACCAGGTGGATCATCTTTGCAAGGGAATTATCCTCAAACGTGGCCGTTGCCCGCACTTCGAGCGCACCATCGAGGTTGAGGGTTGCTGCAAAGACCTTCATGCCTTCCTGTTTTTCAACAGGGACCGATTCCCCGGTGACCGCGGATTCATTGATACTGGACCGGCCTTTGACGATGATACCGTCGGTGGGTATGCCCGCGCCGGGTCTCACCAGGAATATATTGCCTTCCTGCACCTGTGCAGCCGGAATCACCCGCTCGGTCCCGTCCCGGATCAGAACCGCTTCGGCGGGGGCAAGATCCAGGAGTTTCCGGATCGATGCCCGTGTCCGGGCATAGGTCAGTTCCTCTATACCTTCGGCGGCACTGTACAGGATAACGAGCGCCGCTGCTTCGTCCCAGAGGCCGAGCACGATGGAACCCGACGTGGCGGCTATCATCAGGATCTCAATCCCGATCTCCCGCTCCTGGATCAGGTTTTCGATGCCTTCCCGGGTCCAGTGGTACGCCCCGATAAGAATGGCGAGAAACAGGAGACTATTCTCCGCCGTTGCGGTGATTATCCCAAGATGGCCGAAAATAAGGCCGAATCCTGCAATTGCACCCGCTATCAGCGCATTACGAAGCGGGGGATGACCGTACCATGCCCCGTCATACGCACCGTCGTTGCCATCAGTACATCTTTTTGAACATGAATGACCCATGAGATAAAACACCGGATAGTTGCTGATAATTTCCTGATAGATAGTATCCGTTTAATAGTTAAAGAACCGAAACGTTCCGTACGGGATAGGTAGTATCCATGAAGAAACCGCCTGCCGATCATACCGATATCTGCTTCTGCCCTTTGTCCGGCATCCTCGATGTCGTGGCAAAGAAGTGGGCGCTCCTGATCATCGCGATCCTCGGGAACGAGGGTGAGAAGGGGTTCAATGAACTGAAAAAGGAGCTCGGCGCCATCAGCCCGAAACCCCTCTCGGATACCCTGAAGAACCTGGAACGGATCGGGCTCGTGCACAAGAGGATCCTGGAGACCTCGCCGCCGACCACAAAATACTCGCTCACGCCGGACGGCTGGGAATTCCGGGAGCACCTGATCCCGATGCTGGTCTGGGTATCGGAACGCGGCGGAGAGGATGTGCCGGGGTGTCCGATCCGGGCCCGGAAAATTACCGGTAAAACCCGGGCCCCGTGAGCCGGAGGGTACGTAAAAGGAGTGATTTTCAGATCTTCACTTATCGAGCCACGCTTGCCGTGCAATCTCTGCACGCGTCATCTGGACCCCGATGGGATTATGGTATTCCTTACGGTCGTGAGCGGGATGGGATGGGGTGGTGGAGACGGGGGATTGAAAGGCTTTTTGGGATATTGATTGAGCCATGGGATTGTCCTTCCGGGATTACTCGTTGCCCGGATTCGTGAGTGGTCACTTTTCGGTCGTTCTGTTCCCGGGCGGTACCGCATCTGCATCCGCATCGGGAAACCTCCTGGTGTTCCGGAAGGGAAAATGTTCCTC
>PMKW01000108.1:2534-9585 GCA_003157895.1 Methanoregula sp.
GGGGTTATTTCTCTTCCCGGACCATGGCGATTGCGCGTTTCGTGCATTCGTTTGCGCAGATACCGCAGCCTTTACAGAAGGCGAGATCGGGGGGAAGTACGCTGTCAACACGGGTAAATATTGCCGGCAGTTGCCAGGGTGCCATGAAGTCTTGTCCCCGGCCGGCAGGATGAAATGATCCAGGACGAACAGGAAAATTTTGCTTATTTCTGGGTATATATGACAGAGCGTATCCAAGATTTCTCTATGACGTTCCGATTCATTTACCGCAGATGTCTTTGCAGATATCGCCTGTACAGGAAATATCCCCAACAACGGGAACCGGTATTCTATTCCCTCAGGGAACACCGTTCACCTGCCAGCCTGCATCGGATACCTCGACAATACCCCTATGACTATGATACCCGATATTAAACAGAACAACCGTTCAATACTACCGGTAACACTGCACCAGTTGAGATATCAAAAATGCGCTCTGGGAATCAGAGGTGAATCTAATATGACTCCCATGCATAACAAAAATTTCCTTCCTTCCAATCGGAAAACCATAGATTTTTCGACAAATGGCAAAATAATGCAGAATATTCAGGATTCCGGCCCGGAAATCCAGATCCGGGGTATGTACACAGAACCGAAATACTTAACAATTGTGAACTCTCATTTTGTTATGGTGATCCACTATGAGGGATCGTTTTTGTTGTAAACACCAGCGAGAATAGCAACATCAGAAAGATCGGGCACCTGCCGCCATCGGCAAAGCTCGTGTANNCATCGATGCCCGGCAGAGCCTGTATGGCCTGAACCTGCCAACGAGGGAGGTGGTAGCTGTATGATGCAGCCCCCGATGCGACCTGCAAGCACGGAAATCCCCTCTATCCGGATGCGGTAGTAATACCGAGTATCCTCGCCTCATCTCTTTTATTCAAATTCAATCCCAGAAATCCGCTTGTTCCTGTCTTTTCTTACCCGTTCATCCTTAAAAGATTGTGGCAACGACTCCATTGGTTGTGTATGGCCAGGGAGCATGGAGAGAAAACACGGGAGATTGTTGGAGGGGGGAGTCAGAACCCTGATCTTGGAAAATTCCTGCCCGGAGTAATACTATCTTATCCATCATGCCGTTTTGGGAAACAGCTTTTTAAAAGAGAATTTTTTATATATGCGGCATCCTTTGCCGAAAAGGGCATTATTATTGTATAAACCGGTAAACCCGGCATCACATCTCAGAAAAATTACCGGATCATGAACGAAACTGGCAGAGAATTCAGGAATACCAAGAGCTATCGCATCTGGATTGATAAAACCGGGACGGGCCATATCAGGATAGTAAAACGGATCAACTTCAGCACGTTCATCTCGCTCTGCCGGGAAACCTACCTTGCCCTTGACAGACCGCCGGGATTTAATCCGAGGGTTATCGTCTACGTACCCCGTTCCCTCTATGATGTAATGTCGGAAAATGTCCGGGAATTCATCACCTTCTGCCGATCCTGCACGGATGCGGTGTTCGAACTGAATGTGATCGGGGAATGATTGCCGTTACCACCGGACCCGGGATATCCGGAGCGATTGCGGCAAAACCTGCCCGCAAATTATCCTATAAATAATTTACACAGGAATGGTTGTAGGTGAAGTCACTCCCGGGGGTGCCCCGGTGATGACGACAATTCACCGTTATGGAACCTCCCCTTGAATAATTATCCCTGCCAAGGTGGCGGAGTGGCCACGCGGCTGACTGCAGATCAGCTACATCCCGGTTCAAATCCGGGCCTTGGCTTTCTGAGGGGTTTATAAGAACCCCGAAGATGAGAAGAACTGCGCAGCAGTTCTTCGAACCCCAGAAAGGTGTACTAACACGACGAAGTTCGGCTTACACCTCACTTCTTATCGTCGATGTTATTACGAACATCTTCGACATCGACAACGACAAGAAGTGCGAAGAACTTCTTCGAACTCTGATGCATGAATACCAAGGGAAAACCCCCTCCTTTCCATGAGAGTGATTCCATGGACCGTGGCCTGACTGCAGAAACAAAAGCGCTCCTGATCAGTATCGGCAGTGCGGACATTGATCCGAGCCTCCTGCCCGCTGGTTTCAAGACGACGGCGACCGCCGGACCGGGTGCCGGGGGAACCTCCTTTTTCATCTGTTCGGGCGACCACAGGGTCCGTCTTTCCATAAAACCGGAATCCTCCCTCAGGGTAATTCCCTGGAAGGAAGGGGTTGCCGTGCAGAAAGAAGGGCGGATACTTGCCTACGGGACCCTCGAGCTGCCCCTCTGCCACTGCCCTGAACAGGCATACATCACCGTAAGCGAGCGGTGTATCTTTGACTGCAAATTCTGTCCGGTGCCAAAGCTGAACGGACATGTGAAAACGATAAATGAGATTACTGCCCTTGTTGAATCTGCACAGGCAAGGGGCAATGTCCGGGCTATCTCCCTGACCAGCGGGGTTGCAGAGTCTCCTGAAAAGGAAGCACAGTATATGACAGAAATCGTACGGCACCTTGCACCACGGTTTGCCCTTCCCATCGGTGTTTCGATCTATCCAACAGCAACATCAACAGAAGATCTTCATGCTGCCGGTGCTGTTGAGATCAAGTATAATGTGGAGACCATGGATCGGGCGATCTTTAAAAAGGTATGTCCCGGGCTCTCGCTGGATAATATTCTCTCTGAACTGGAAAATGCAGTCAGCATATTCGGGAAAAACCGGGTCTCCTCCAATTTTATCATTGGTCTTGGCGAGACCGACGAATGTGTACAGGACGGGATCGAAAGACTTGCCAGCATGGGCGTCATCCCCAATATACGACCGATCTCGCCGCACCCCTTAAGAAAAGGCGAGACCTTTGTAGAACGACCGACAGCATACCGCCTTATGCTCCTTGCCCGTATCAACAAATCCGCACTTGAACGCCATGGGCTTGATGTCCGGATTGCCCGGACCATGTGTCTTCCCTGCACCGGCTGTGATCTTACCCCCCAGCGCGATCTTTAAGGGGAAACACTTCCGTTCCCTCTTTTCCGTTCTACATCCCGGGAAAAACAAGTTAGTACTTCTGTATCGAACCTACGGCCTTTGGGGGAGGCCTCGTTCCGGGACCGAATACTTTTGGGAGATCGATCTTCGGTAACACCCCCAAATCTGTGCTTTTCTGATAACAGGGAGCAATTCTTGTCGGTATTGAGGGATTGAAATCAATTACTATCCAATAGTGACTGTTCACGTTCGTGAACAAGATATACCGTATGAAAACACAACGAAAAGACCTCGCAGCCTTCACGATCATCATCGGGGTACTCTCCCTGGTCCTGACCGCATCTGCTCTTGCCGAGAAGGCACACGGGGAACACCTGCCGGAACGAAACAGCCGGAGCACTGCGGAGGCAATCATAACTTCGGGCTTCCCTGTTGGAATTCTCATCCTTTTATCCGCTGTTTCAGGTTTCGTCACTAACCAGAACAGATACAGAAAAAAATCCGGTAGTATGTCACCCGGGCAGTCCTGTTGTACGGCCGGAAATACCGTTTTTGCCATGCAATGGCCTATGTGACTGCAGTCCTTACGGGCTCCGGGAGACTCCTGATCCTGAACAGGTATCGGACTTTGGGGGCTCATCCGCTTACCAACCCACTGCATCCGGATTGCAGGATTCCTGTGCATCCGAACCACAGCAGAGCGAAATCCCATCATGCCTTACGGATGCACACCTCATTTTTTTTAGTGCGGGACAAAGAACCCTTATTACTGATAGGAATAGTATCCGCGCGTATATTATCCCCATGGTTCATACTAATTCCGGGAAAAATCACGGATTTCCGACGGAGAACGTGATCAGGAAAATCCTGCCGAAGTCCGAACGTATAAATAATCACAATTGTTATTTAATATGGTAAGATTCACAATCGTGAATCTCCGAGAGGTTCATCAGAACCTTGAGGAAGAGAAGGAAGGCGGAGCCGACCTTAGAAAAAAAAGATAAAAGATTGCCAAGGTGGCGGAGTGGCCACGCGGCTGACTGCAGATCAGCTACATCCCGGTTCGAATCCGGGCCTTGGCTCTTGGAGAGGTGTCTCAACACCTCGACAATGTCAGAACCACAAGTAAGAGAAGAAACAGATTGTGCTTCTCCGGCAGTGGAAAAAGTATATGAGAAGTGCCCTGCATTTCTCTGCATAGGGTGAGAGGAAAATCATGAGTATCAGGATCCAGAAGACATTCGAAGCACTCTTCGCGCTCGAAGAGGTCCGGGGGCTCTTCCGCGAGTCGCTCCCGACCGGCTTTGATCCGGAAGAGGAGGCAGCATTCCGGCAGAAGATTGCCGAAGTGAAAGCAATCCTCGCGGACCTCGAGGCAGGTACCGGTACACCGAAGGTAACCAAGATTGCCGGCACTATCGACCTGAGAACAAGGGAAGAGCAGTCCATCAACATCCAGCCGATCCAGGCAGCAGGGCGGCTGACAACAGAGGCGAGGAAGGCCCTCATCTCCTATGGCGACGGGTACTCAACATGTGACGCCTGCCGCAAGCCATTCCGTCTGGACAAGATCTCAAAGCCGGGAATCGCGGAATTCCATGCAGACCTTGCAAAGTTCGTGAACATGGACCATGCCCGGGTAGTCCCCGGGGCACGCCGCGGGTTCCAGGCAGTAACGAACACCCTCGTCAACAAGGGCGACAGCGTGATCGTCTCCGCCCTCGCCCACTACACCGAGTTCCTCGCCGTGGAGAACGCCGGCGGGGTCGTGAAGGAAGTGCCGCTGAATGCGAAGAATATCGTTACCGGAGAAGCAACGGCACAGAAGATCGAGGAGGTCAAGCGGGAGACCGGAAAACTCCCGGTGCTCGTCATGATCGACCACTTCGATTACCAGTTCGCCAACGAGCACGAGATAAAAGAGATCGGGAAGGTCGCCCACCAGTACGATATCCCGTTCCTCTACAACGGCGCCTACACGGTCGGCGTGATGCCGGTCGACGGCAAGGCAATCGGGGCTGACTTTGTTGTCGGCTCCGGACACAAGAGTATGGCATCGGTCGCACCGTCCGGAGTACTTGCAATGACCGATGAATGGTTACCCAAAACCCTCCGTACCACAGCAATGGTCGGAGATCTTACCAAGCGCAAATTCGGTATCAAGGAGGTGGAACTGCTCGGCTGCACGCTGATGGGCGGGACGCTGCTGTCCATGATGGCATCGTTCCCCACGGTCAAAGCCCGGACCAAAAAGTGGGAGGATGAAGTGAAGAGATCCAATTACTTCATCGGCCGGCTCCTGAAGATCACCGGCAGCAAAGTGCTCTCAGAGTACCCGAGAAAACACACACTTACCAAGGTCGACACCACGGGAAGTTTCGACACGGTTGCCCAGACGCACAAGCGCCGCGGGTTCTACTTCAGTGACGAGCTGTCGTCCCGGGGGATTGTCGGCGAGTTTGCCGGCGCAACCCGGACCTGGAAGCTGAACACCTATGGCCTCTCTGAGAAGAAGATCCGCTACCTGGCGGACGCCTTCACCGAAGTTGCAGAAAAACACGGGATCCCTGTTGCAAAGTAAGTCAGGTTGTACTGATACACCGGACCAGCGGGATCACAGGACAGACTATGACACCAGAAATTTCAGGCATCCTGGAAAAAATCAACCCATTCAAAAAAAAAGAGAACGAACGTACTGAAGAGAGAATACCGGTAACCATAAACGAAAAAGCAAAGGAATCAACCATGTCCCAGAAAAAATTCAATCTCGGAACCCTGTCCGTTCATGCAGGACAGGTACCTGACCCCACCACCGGGTCGAGAGCAGTACCGATCTACCAGACATCCTCATACGTCTTCAAGAGTGCCGAGCACGCAGCGAACCTGTTCGGCCTCCGCGAGCTGGGCAATATCTATACCCGGCTCATGAACCCGACCACGGACGTGTTCGAGAAACGCGTTGCGGCNNGACAACCTGTACGGCGGGACCTATGAGCTGTTCCATTATACGTTCCCCAAATTCGGGAGACATGTCATCTTCGTGGACTCGACCAAACCCGAGGCATTCAAGAAGGCAATCACCCCAAAGACCCGGGCTATCTATGCCGAGACCATCGGGAACCCGAAACTTGATATCCCGGATTTTGAAGCCATAGCAAAGATCGCCCATGATGCGGGAATCCCCTTCGTGGTCGACAACACCACCGGTGTCGGGCTTGTGCGCCCGATCGAGCACGGTGTCGATATTGTTGTCCTTTCCGCTACCAAGTACATCAACGGTCATGGCAATTCGATCGCTGGTGTGATCGTCGATTCCGGTAACTTCAAATGGAACAACGGGAAATTCCCCGAGTTCACCGAACCTGACCCGGGCTACCACGGCCTTAAGTACTGGGATACGTTTGGCAATTTTGCAACGTTCGGCAATGTTGCATTTACCTTCAAGATCCGCGTCTCCCTTATGAGAGATACCGGCGCGGTCATCAGCCCGTTCAACTCCTGGCTCTCCCTCATCGGGCTTGAGACCCTTCACTTGCGGGTACCCAGGCATTCGGAGAACGCCCTTGCTGTTGCGCAGTTCCTCAAGAATCACCCGAAGGCCGCGTGGGTCAACTATACCGGGCTGCCCGATCATCAGAGCTACAAACTCGCACAGAAGTACCTTACTGGCGGCTTCGGACCGATTGTCAGTTTCGGTGTCAAGGGCGGTGAGAAAGCGAGCACGAAGTTCATCGACAACCTCAAGCTCTTCAGCAACCTTGCCAACATCGGGGACTCCAAGAGTCTGGTCATCCACCCGGCCTCCACGACCCACCAGCAGCTCACGCCGGAAGAGCAGAAAAAGACCGGAGTCACGTCCGACCTCGTCCGCCTCTCCGTCGGGACGGAAGATATTGAGGATATCATTGCGGATCTGAAACAGGCGCTGGACGCAGTATAATCCCATAGGAGAGAAAAATGATTCCTGTGCATCCCGGTATCGCTGCAGCGTTCAGGGACATCCGGGACTGCATAGCGGAACTCGAAGCGATCCGAAAAGGTGCTTGTCGATGATCAAAGGATCCGT
>PMKW01000108.1:9619-9752 GCA_003157895.1 Methanoregula sp.
GTCTGCCACGCCCTCTCCGGTGATGCCCATGTTGCCGGGTTCCATGATGGTGATGATAAGCCCGGCTGGTGGGATACCGTCATCGGTCCCGGCAAGGCGCTGGATACCGACCGGTACTTTGTGATCTGCTCGA
>PMKW01000030.1 GCA_003157895.1 Methanoregula sp.
TGTGTCCCTGCAGACAGCCCGGGAATGGTGGCCGGGCTGACCCCCCGCTGGATCCCGTCAATGAAGATGAAGGCACCGGCCGGGGTTGTCGTGATGGAAAGGGAACCGAGCGTGTCCGGCTGGGCAGGAGCGGTGCCGGCAGCCTGTGTGGTTCCTTGCTGCGTCTCCTGCTGGGTCATCTGCGTGCTGCTGCCCTGAACACTGGTGACGGTTGTTGCCTGCTCGCTGATCGGCAGGGTTGTTGTTCCCGTTACGGGAGTGGTAGTCGCCTGAGCAAAGGTCATTATCTTACGGACCGGGGCTGCCGTTGTGGGTACCGTTGTCGTGATTGGGACAAGGGTTGCCGTGACGTACGTCACCTGCTGGTCGCATACCGTAACCGAAGAGGAATAATCGCTGTAACCATAATCGGAAGGAAAACTGATCATGACTGTATGCGATCCTGCGGCTGCATTGGTAGTCCCCGGTGTCATCATAGGTATAACCATCCCCCCGTCTGAGGTATGGAGTATTTGTCCATCAAGGGAAATCCAGGCCCCTGGTGGNNCCCGAACACCCGGGAACGGTCTGGATATGAGGTACGGTGTATCCGGTCACCGGCAGGATGAGCAGGAAGCAGGCAAGGAAAAGGAGGACGTGACACTTCATGGTTGAAAACATGGTTGTATGTATCTTATTACTTTCTCTTTATCCCTGGGATTATTATTGCAGGAACCTGATGACCAGGAAGATCTTTCCGGGCCGGTGGTCATCCGGTGACAATCCTGGGTCCATGTCCAGGGGAGTCCCCCAAAAAACGGATACGTGGCAGAGAAAAAAGAGAATTTACTCAATTACAATCGCCGGCTTGAACGGCAGGGCTGTCGACGCCTTAACCAGCTCGCTCTCTCGACCATGGTGATGGGGACCAGCACCCGGTGGATGTCCCCTCCCGGATCCGGTTATTCACCGGAGGGCATGTGCAGGTACATCGATTGTATCCCGATACGGCCCGGACCGGTAAACCGGTTCGCGACGATATTCATGCTTGCCATGAACCCGGTAGATATCGACTGGAGGTTCGTCTCCATCTTTACCCCGGGGTCCTTGTACAGCCATCCGCCGGGCTCGATGTCCATCTGCTCTCCCGGTGCCAGCACCTTCTCGAAGACGTTTCCGTAGCCGTGCAGCCAGAGGATTCCGTCGGTGTTCTCGCAGCGGAACTTGTCGATGAAGAACCCGGTCCCGCCAAGCAGCATATTCGTGACGCCTTTTACCCGCTCGTATGTGTACTCTATATTCCCGGTTGCCGCAAGGAACTGGTGCTCGCGTATATGGATCTCCTGGCCGGGTTTCATGTGGATGCCGAAAACATGCCCGGGCCCGTCCCGGCTGAACGCGATCTGCCCCGGTCCGGAGGCCTGGGTAACGAAGATCTGCATGCCCGCGATCATGCGCTTCATCGCACCTTTCATGGGACGCACACCGATCGCGATACCGGGGTTTTTCCATAATAAGATATGGTGCTCGAAATAGATCACCTGTCCCGGCACCAGATCAATCGTCAGTGCCGGAACAAGTTCGCCATCAAGGAAATAGCTGTAGCCGGCATACGTCTCGGCCGGCGCACTCGTCACTAATAATTTGGGTCTTTCCATTGTAATCCTCCCATAATGAACTCACTGTCCACGCCCAGTCTTTGAACTGGCGGCGTATAAATGGGCTCAGTATATATGAGCTATCAAATTATTTCCTGATAAACCTCACCGTGTCTTGGAGGTCCCCCAGGTCCCGGGGTAACCGGTCAGACAATGCCGGCAGTACCTTGCGGTGATCTGTATTCCGCGGAATTATTCCGGAGAACCGGCCCCGAAACGGTTACCGGGTATACCTCAAGAGCAGCGGGTGATGGGCTGTGATCGCAGAGAAAAAAGAGGATTATTCAATCACGATCGCCGGCTTGAACGGCAGGGCTGTCGACGCCTTGAGAAGGCCGCTCTCTTCCGCCCCGACGATGTGGACCGGTACCCCGAACTCCTGCTCGAGGAAGTCCTTTGCAGCCTCGAAGACTGCCTGCTCGCTGACCGGGTCCCTGACCAGCGGCCCGGCCACGGAGGGCGGGAGGCGGTGGATGAGCGTCGTGATCTGTTTTGCCGCATCGGTGGCATCCTTGCCGCGTTTCCGCATCTTCTCGTCCTTCATGATCTCCTTGACAACGGTGTTCTTATCGCTCGCAGTCGCAATCATGCGGAAGATCTCATGCTTCCATGCCGGTGCAAGGGCAATCGTGATGGCTTTCGGGGTGATCTGGATCAGTTTTTTGATCGACTCGACGTCCTCGACCGTCCGGGCCAGGAGCTCTTCTGCCAGTTCCGCCTTCGTATTCACCTGCTTTGCATCGGCAACCGGCCATGGGGCAAAGGAGACAAGTCCCTCGCCGGCCATCTCTTTCCAGAGGTGTTCGGTAGTGAACGGGATGAACGGTGAGAGTAACCGGATCCAGACCGAGCAGAGCTCGCGGAGTTCCCTGCTGCCGTCGCAGTCCTTCGGGAGGCGCCTGCGGTACCACTTGAGATCGGTCTCGATCCCGAAGTACGCCTCCTGCAGGGCCTGACGGGTCTGGAAGTTGTCGAGGGCCGCAGTTGTCCGCTCAATATGGGACTGGAGCCGGCTCGCCAGCCAGCGGTCGATATCGTGCGGCTCGCCGCCCGCGTCCTTGATCTCCATCACGGTGTTGTAGAACCGCTCGATCTGCTTCTTCGTGGAGAGGACGAGCTCGTTCCTCCAGTCAAAGTCCTGCCACGGCTCGGCGCTGCCCATCAGGAACATCCGGACCGTATCGGCCCCGAACTCCTGCACGGCATCTTCCAGCAGGAAGACGTTGCCCTTGGACGAGGACATCTTGGCGCCGTTCAACAGGCCCATGCCGAAGACGACCATGCCTTTCGGGAGCAGGTTCTTGTTGTTCTCGAAGACCGTGACGTGGTGGAAGATCTGGAAGGTGAGGTGGTTGCTGATGAGGTCCTTTGCCGAGAACCGGAAGTCGTACGGGTACCAGTACAGGAACTCCTTGCGCATGGCATCGAGTTTCTTCTTCTCGGGCAGGTCATCTGACTTCTTCCCGAGGAAGATGTAGTCGAAGACCTCGGGGGTTAAGATCTTCGGGTCCATGTCCCGGATCTTATGGGCGATGGTGTAGTACGCCATGTAGATGGTCGAGTCAGAGAGGGGCTCGATCAGCTGCTGGGTATCCCACGGGAAGCGGGTGCCAAGGCCGACCCGGCGGGTGCAGGCCCAGTCCTTGAGCCAGCCGACCGTGCGGTCGAACTCGACCCGGACCTCGGGGGGCACGAGCGTCATGTCTTTTAAGTGATCGGAGACCTGCTGCTTCCACGCGGGGTCGCTGTACTTCAGGAACCACTGGTCGTGGAGGATCTTCACCTTCACTTTGTTGCCGCACCGGCAGACGACCGGGCGGATGTCGAACTCGTACATCACGACCGAGTCGTACTTCTCGGCCATGAGAGCTGCGACCTCGTCGCGGGCTACCCGGACCGGTTTGCCGCCGTACTTCTCGAAGAGTTTCCCCTTGGAAAACTCGGCAGAGTAGATCTCCTGCGTCAGGGCATCCATCCGGCTGTCCATCTGGTTCTTGATGCCGGCCTTCTCGACCGCGTCCTGTGCCGGGACCTCGCCATACCCCTCGACCCTGATGAGCGGGATAGGTTTGATATTTTTATACTTCCCGGCCTGCTGGAGGTCGCGGAGGGCAATGTAGTCGAACGGGGCATGGGCGGGAACGCTCATGACCATGCCGCTTGCCATGTCCGGGTCGACAAAGTCTGCCGGGAGGATCGGGACTTCACCGCAGAGCGGGTGGCTGACCTTCCTGTCGATAAGACTCCTGCCGGGGATCTCCTCCTGGATCTCGACGGTATGGTCCTGCAGGGCGAGCTTCTCGGCCGCTTCCTTTGATACGATCCAGGCTTTCCCGTCCACGAGCGCCCTGACGTACGTGACATCCGGGTTCGCCCAGAGGTTGGTGACCCCGTGGATAGTCTCGGGCCGGAGGGTTGCGCACGGGATGAAGGTATCACCGAACCGGAACATGATCATCGTGAATTTTATGACCTCGGCCTTGTCGCCTTCGAGCAGGTCGTGGTCGCCCACCGGGTTGTCGTCCACCGTGCAGAAGCGGACCGGGTGGGCCCCCTTGATCACGTGGCCGGCCTCGTAGAGGTGCTTCCACTGCCATTCGATGAACTTACTGTAGGTCGGGTCCACCGTGATGAACCGCCGGCGCCAGTCAATGGAGAGGCCGCAGGCTGTCATTACCCGCTGGTACTCGGCCGCGAAGTGGCGGACGATGGTTAACGGGTTGGTAAACTCCTCGAGCACGTTCTGCGGGACGCGGTAGAGGTCGCGGTAGAGGTGGATGGTCTTTGGGTCCTTGTTGGCGATACGCTTCGAGATGCCGACCACCGGTGCCCCGGTGACGTGGAATGCCATCGGGAAGAGCACCTGTTTCCCCCGCATCCGCCAGAACCGTGCCACAACGTCCGGCACGATATATGTCCGTCCATGCCCTACATGCATGGCGCCGCTCGGGTATGGGAACGCCACGTTCAGATAGAATTTCTCCAGGTCCGAGGGATCGGACTCAAAGGCATGGGCCCACTTCTCGTGCGCTTCTTCCTCGAATTTTGCCAGCGTAAATTCACTCACGTCTGTTCACCCTTCTTTTATACCGGCCTCAGCTTGATGACCTCGTTGTTCGTGTAGCGCCGGATCATCTCCTGCGCTATGCTCGAGTTCTTGGCGAGATGGATCTCACCGGTCTCGTTCACGGTTGCCGTGAAGAGGTACTCCTTGCCGGCAAAGACGTCCACGATCCGGCCGCTCTGTTCGGGAGCCAGGATCGTGAGCTGTTTCTTGTCCGTCAGGATCTTGATCCCGCCGCCGAGGTTGACCTCCTCATCTATGCGGGGCTGGGCCTGCTGCCGGTCGAGCTCGGAGCGGGGCTTGATGTCGATACCGATCCCGATCTTGTTGACGATGGCCGAGACGTTCTTGCCGCCCTTGCCGATCGCGGCCGGTACGTCCTTGTCGTCGATGTATACCACGGCTTTCGTGTCGCTCGTCATCTGGACGTCGACAAAGTCGTCAGTGTACCGCCCTATCTCCCGCTGGATCTCCTTCTCCATGAGCTTCCAGCCGGGCCGCTCGTCGTTCTCCTTCCGGGCCGGCTCGGATGACGGTGCCCGCATGGGCTGGGCCGGTGCGAGCGGCTGGCCGATGAACTGGACCGGGACGGGCGCGGGTTTTACCTGCGGGACTGCTGCTGCCGCGACCGGGATAACGATGGTCTCGCCGTCGTACCGGAAGACGTCGAGGATGAGTTCCCCGGTCTCGTTGTCGGTGACGGTGGTGACCGGGCGGAGATGGACCTCGCCCGACATGCCGCCGGGCACCTTGACGACAAAGCCGATATCGTAGATCTTCGTGATGACACCCGCCTTCACGAAGATGACCGTATCGATGATCTGCGGGATGACCGAGAAGTCCACGCGGTCGCAGAAGCGCTGGATGGCGTCCTGCACGCCGTTTGCGTGGATGACGCCGACCATGCCGATGCCAGCCAGGCGCATGTCGGCAAAGACATTGAAGTCCTCATTCTTCCGGAGCTCGTCGAAGATGACGAAGTCGGGGCGGACCAGGAGGAGGACGTCTGCGGTGTTGGTCATGCTGCCGTCAAGCGCAGTGTACTGGGTGATGTTGTCCGGTACCTGCAGCTCGCGGGGGGCTTCCATGGTCTTGACCACGAAGCCGCTGTCGGACAGGAAAGTGGCCACGTTCTGGGCGAGGGTAGTCTTTCCGGAGCCGGGGGCGCCGACAATGATCATGCCCCTCTTCTCGCTCGTGATCCGTTTCGTGATGATATCGGACTTGGAATAGTCCTTCAAGGTCACGTCCACGATCGGGCGGACGGCGGTGATCTCCATGCCGTCCGAGAACGGNNGCGATCGCGATCCGCATGGACCCGATCTGGACGACCGTGATGCCCCGCTTCTCGACCTCGATGAAGCCGTCGGGGTCGCGCTTGGCCCGCTCGAGGATCTCCTGCGCAAGGGCGCGGAGCTCGTACTCGCTCGTGGGTGCATCGCGGATCTTCACGAGTTTCATGTCGGAAATGGTCCCCTTCTTGGCAGTCGGGGATACGCGTTCCTTGAGGTACACCGCAATGGTGTGCTCGTCGAAGAACTGGTCGATCCCGAGCGGGACAAAATCGGTTATCTGCGGTTTTAAGTAGATGACATCGAGCCCTTTTGCCCGGGCCACCTCGGCCTGCACGTTGTCACTGGTGATGAACCGTGCAGAATTCTCAATCGCGATATTCCGTATCATCGCGTCGATCTCGCCTCCACTGGCGAGTTTTACCTGTTCGAGCGACGGCCGGATACCGGAGAANNGCCTGGGCCTCGAGTTCTGCAATCACTGCTTCCGGGACGATTATTGTTGCACCCTTGTATTCACCGGCTTTTATCATTGAGGTTATGCGCCCGTCGATGAGGACGCTGGTATCTGGGACTAAAATCATATGATATCCTCGTATGGTCTTCTATGGTATGGTGTTCGTATGCTATGCTATCCATATTTTTGTGTACACGCTTCCGTAGCCACCGGTCACGCCATGCAAATGCCGCATCCGCCGGCTGGATCAACGATGAAAACCGTTGATGTTGTAACTATTTGA
>PMKW01000137.1:0-2305 GCA_003157895.1 Methanoregula sp.
CCGACCGTGATTGCAGTCTGCGAGGCCGCACCGGCTGACCGGGTTGATGCAATAAAAAAGAAAGGGGTACATGTCATTGTAGCCGGTAAAAAGCATGTCGAACTCCCGCTGCTCATGCAGATCCTTAAGAAAAAATTCGGCGTAAAGAAGCTGATGATCGAAGGCGGCCCTACCCTGAACTGGCACATGCTGCACGACCAGCTCGTGGATGAGATCCGCTTAATCCACTTGCCCTTTATTGTCGGGGGTTCCGATACGCCATCCCTCGTCGGGGGCATGCACATCGATACAGAAGACCAGATGATCCGGCTCAATTTAAAAAAATATTATCTGTGCGGCAGCAACCTCGTTTCCGAGTTTGATGTCCTGTACCGCGAGGCCTGATATATGAACGGAGACGAGATCCCATCACCTCCGGTACCTGAACCTGCACAAATTCCGGAACCTCCCTTACCTGCAGAAACCGGAGCACCTGCCAAAGTTCCTGCACCCGAAGCAGTCAGGGTAACCGTTCCGGCAGCACCACCGGCACCTGCAGCGCCGGCATCAGACCGGCCCAGCGCCGGATTCAAATGGTTCCTGATCATTATCCTGGGACTTTTTCTTGTGTGCGGAATTTCTGTTGCGTATTATTTCCTTTTACATACGCAAACACAAGGCGTTACCGTTGTCCGGATGGAGGGAACCATGGTTACCGGGGAAGCATCCGATGCCGATACCATTGGCAGCGAGGTTGTTGGCAGGGAGTTGCGGCAGGCTGCCGATGACCCGATGGCAGAGGCGATCGTGCTGCGCGTAGACAGCCCGGGGGGCTCTCCTGCCGCGGCCGAGGAGATAATCGGCGACCTTGAGTACGCAAAGACCAAGAAGCCGGTTGTCGTGTCCATGGGGGACATGGGAACGTCAGCAGCCTATTACGTAAGTGCCCATGCGGACAGGATTTATGCCGACCCGGATACCTTCACCGCCGGCGTCGGGGTAATCTGGAAATTCTCGGATATCAGCAACTGGATGGAAAAAGAAGGCTACAATCTTACCGTTATCAAGTCCGGCAGCAAAAAAGACATGGGCTCTACTGCCCGCCCGATGAGTGACGACGAGCAGGCGTATGCCCAGCAGATCGTGAGCGAGAGTTTTGAGAATTTTATTTCCGATGTGACAACGCAAAGGGCGATCGCCCGTTCCGATATCGAGGACGGGAGGGTGATCCGCGGGGCCGATGCCGTGAAGATCAATGTTGTTGATGAACTCGGCAACCTGAACGACGCTATTGCCGGGGCAAAGAAACTCGCACAGTCCCGGTCTAAATCATCCTTACCGGGTCTGCCTTCATGAACTCCCGGCAGACGGTCGTGGCATAATGGCCCGGGGGAAGGGCGAACCTGATGCGCAGGTTTCCCTCCTCAGGTATTGACTGGATCGCAGATCTCAGCGCAACGGGCCGCCATGCGCCCTCAAATTTTGTCCGCACAAAGAGGGATGCCCGTGCAAAAGATTCCGGTGAGATACGGTACTCAGAGAGCAGTGCTTCGGTTGCCTGTTCGCCGGGCGTTTTTGCCGTAAACTTCTCTTTTCCCGGCATGAAGAGGGCAATGGTGCACCGTCCCCGTTTCAGGTGGATCTTTACCGCGCCGGCATTTGCTGCTGTGACCTCATCCGTGCGCCCGTTGGCAAACAGGAGCCGGTCGCCCGGCTGCGGGTCATCAAGGGCAGACCCGTCGTCCAGCCGCCGGCTTAAGGCAAGGTTGAAAAGGTATGACTGGAATGCCGAGACAAACATAGAGAGCAGTTTCGGGGGAAGTACCTGCAGTGCTCCCGCATAGTCGCCCGGACACTCAACGAGATGATGGAGCATGGCCCGCTCGTAATTCATCTGGACCGGGAGGGCATGCAGCGCGGAAGCAGGGTCCCGCGTTGTACGGAACGCAGCACGGATTACCTTGATTCCATCAGGCTCACCGGGAAATTCCCTGCCGACATACGTCAGGACAGCCTGCTCATAGTCCCCTTTCAGGATCCATTCCCCCACGCGGTGGGTTACCGGGCGGATCGCCCCGAACCGCTGGATCCCGAAGTAATTGGGCACTCCCGCCGCAACCGTTTCCGAAACGCTCTGCACCCTGCCGGCAAGATCGACCGGGTCCGGGTCCCGGATGACAATATCAAAGCGGTTCCCCTGCAGGTCGCCGAGCGACAGTCCCTCGTTTGACTGGCCGATAGGTTCAAGCGTGATATCCTTCAGGTATATCGCTGCCACCTGTTCAGGAGTGACATTATAGAGGGAGATCCACTGCGTCGTGACCGC
>PMKW01000137.1:2347-16721 GCA_003157895.1 Methanoregula sp.
CGTCTCTTTCCTTTCAGGCGGGATCTCATCCACGAGGAAATCCTCGGCAGTTGCCCGGAGCCTGCCGCCTATCCCTTCGGCATCGCTCGCATACCAGTGGATCCCGAGATCGCGCTCAAGCGGAAACGTACTTTGTTTCATAAGAGGGTGAGCGAGCCGGTGATCTTGTCGAGATCCTCGCTCTTTGCCGGGCCAAGACCGAGCGCGGTGATGGTGCCGGGAGGGATCTCGGTCATACCGGCATCCTGGATCAGGGACGCCGAGATCCCCGCCCGTTCGGCTATCACCTTGAGTTCAAAGAGCGTCCGCTCGTCGTTTGCCTTGAGAACCACTTTCTTCTGGCCTTCCTGCAGCCATGCTTTCTTCAGGTCCTTGTCGGCACCGTTATAGGCGCCTATGGATGCGTGTCCTGCCTGTGCGCACCGCTTGCCGCAGCTCATCTTCACGTCATTCCGGATGATGAGACATTGTTTGTACCGGAACTCGGGCTCGTGTGCCATTTCCGGTATCTTTGGTTCTTTCCCGTCATATACCTATAGCAGGATCACCACAGATAAAAAATAAAAAGGAATATTTTTTTGCGCTCACGGCACCAATGGTATCGGAATAACCTCATGACCTCCCGTGAACATGTCCGATCCCGCACCGGGGCAGTAACCGCAGGAATCATAGCCCTGCTGCTCATCTTTTCCATAGTTTTCTGCGGGTGCCTGGATGTCGAGCCTGAAGAACTTCCCCCGCTGGAGACATCGCCGCTCCCGACAATNNCCTCCGGAAGTAAATAACGCCATCAGCGATTTTGCCGATGGGAAAACAACCGATACCATCAACGGGTTCCTCCGCTGGGAATCGGTGAGGGCAAAGACAAACCAGTCGGACGCTTCACGCATCCGGCTGCAGATCGGCCGTATCGATTATGCAGTATTCAACACTACGATAAAAGAGAATATCAGTGTCTATGTCGGGGTCAACGCGGAACAGGCAAAACAGATCCGGAACGACTCGGTTTTTAGAGAGAGCGGATATATCATCGCATCGGACGACCCCTCGGTGGACACGGCGATCATCAACACCNNCGGTTTGCGAACAGCGGGAGGGACAGCGAGGGGTATCTCACGATGTGTGTTATCGATTTCAGGAAAGGGAGCCGCCTCCTGTTTGTCAATGCTACCGATCGGGATTTCCTCATACCCCGCAGCGGTATCTGGGATGTTGCCGGGGAGGAAACGTACGAACAGCTGGATTTTTCCGCAGACTCGAACCCCAGGTACGATGATATAATCCCGACGAAAGTTCGAATTATTTCCACAAAAGAACACCCCTGATTCCCGCCGGGAACGGACCATTTTTATGGATAATGCCGTGCAGACCCATTATGATGCGCTTCTTGGAGGGTGTTATACCTGGATAAGCGGGGGACTGGACGATCAGGTCCGGAAAAACAAAGAATTTTTCTCCATCCATGACCTCACGCCCCGTGACAACCGCATTGCCATCGATCTCGGGGCAGGCTGTGGGTTCCAGTCCGTCCCGCTTGCATATCTCGGGTATTCCGTGACTGCGGTGGACTTCTGCCAGCCGCTGCTGGAAGAGCTTCACACCCATACAGGAGCACTGCCTGTCGAAACAATCCTGGGAGATATCCGGAATTATTCCCTATGGGCAGGCCGGAACCCGGTACTTATTACCTGCATGGGCGACACGCTCACCCACCTGCATAACCAGACGGAAACAGAGGACTTATTCCGGCAGTGTTTTTCGGAACTGGTCCCGGGTGGCAGGCTGGTCCTCACGCTCAGGGATTATTCTCAGGAACCTGACGGTTCGGTATTCGTGATCCCGGTGCTGCGCGACAAAGACCGGATTTTTCTGTGCGGACTCAAATATCATACGGATACGCTCACTGTGCAGGACATTCTCTACTCCTGCGGGCGGGGGAAATGGGAGAGAACTGCCGGGGTGTATGAGAAGATCCGTCTCGCTCCCCCAACACTTATCCGGATGCTGGCCGGCAGCGGGTTCAGGATTGATTATTCCGCAGTAAATAACGGGATGATAACAATAATTGCGCGGAAGGCACCTGATTACCGATGATTGCTGCCCCACGGGGTCCTGCCGTTATCCCAGTATTCTTATATTCTGGTTCTGGAATATTCACAGTATGGAACATGCGGACCCGGAACCGGCGATAATCATTGTCGAGAACCTCGAACATTGCTACGGTAAGTTCAGGGCCGTTGACAACATCAGCTTCTCGGTAAAGAAGGGCGAGATCTTCAGCTTCCTCGGGCCGAACGGGGCCGGTAAGAGCACAGCAATCAACGTCCTGATCACCCTGCTCTCCCTGCAGAAAGGCAGGGCAACAGTTGCGGGATATGATGTGACAAAAGACCCCCAGAAGGTCCGGGAATCGATCGGCATCGTCTTCCAGGACATCACGCTCGACCGGGACATGACCGTCCGGGAGATCCTCGAGTTCCACGGCCGGCTCTACAATATGCCGGATGATACGCGAAGGGCCCGGATAGACGAGCTGTTAAAACTTGTCCAGCTCGAGGCGAAAAAGGATGAACTGACCAAGCGCCTGAGCGGCGGCATGAAACGGCGGCTTGAGATAGCCCGCGGGCTGATGACCCGGCCGACGGTTCTCTTCCTCGATGAACCTACCATCGGGCTCGACCCGCAGACACGGATGCGGATGTGGGAGTATATCAAGGGGGTCAATAACGAGGGGACCACCATCTTCCTCACCACGCACTACATGGACGAGGCAGACCAGCTCTCCGACCGCATCAGTATCATTGACCATGGGAAGATCGTTATTTCCGGTACCTCATGGGAGCTCAAGAACACCCTCGGCCAGGATATCATTTACCTTGAGACCAATGACAATGAAGCGGCCATCGGCCTGTTAAAAGGCCAGCCTTCCATCCGGGATATCAAAATAAAATCCCGGGGATTTATCCTGATGGTCACCCAAGACGGTACCAAGGTTCTCCCCACCATCATCGACACGCTCAGGAATAAGGGGATCGAGATTTCGATCATCAATTTAAAAAAACCCTCCATGGATGATGTCTTTGTCTTTTATACAGGAAAAGAACTTCGCGACGATGGGGCAGCTCCTGCCCGGGCACGACACCTGCAGGTAAGGGGGCGATGAGATGTCCTACGGGTTCATGACCATCTACTGGCGTGACATGATCCGCTTTGTCCGCTTCAAGACGCTCCTCGTCTCTTCGCTGCTCCAGCCCGCGCTCTGGCTCGCCTTTTTCGGCATCGCCATGTCGAGCAACTTTGATAAGCTGACCGCGGGCATGCCGGTACCTGCCGGTGCCCATGTTGTCGGGTACCTCACCTTCATGGGAGCCGGGATCATCGCGATGACGACCCTGTTCACCAGCCTCTTTGGCGGGATTGTGATCCTGTTTGACAAGAACTGGGGGCTCATGCGGGAGATCCTTGCAAGCCCCATGGACCGGAACCACATCATCTTCGGGATCGGCCTTTCCGGCGTCACCAAATCCTTCATCCAGGCGATCATCATCATGGCATTCGGCATCCTGATCGGGACGGCATTCTTTGCCGGGTTTACCCCGCTCCAGACCATCACCGGGGTTGCCGGGATCCTTGCTTTTGTTGCCATGTTCGCGCTGGGCTTCCTGTTCCTCTCCGCCGCGATCGCGATCTCCATGGAGAGTCCCGAGGGGCTGCAGGGGGTCATCACGCTCCTGACCATGCCGATCTTCTTTGCCAGTAACGCCCTCTATCCCGTAGATACGTTCCCGGACATCCTGAAGATCATCTCAATCTATAACCCGATGACGCTCCTGATCACCGGTATCCGGTATTTCGCGATTGGCCCGGACTTTATCGCGCTCGGGAAGCATTACGTATACACGCCGATGGATATCGCAGGGGCATTTGGCGGGCTTTCGATCTTCACCCTGATCATGTTCGCGTTTGCGTACTGGCGGTTTAAAAAAGCGGTCGTGACATAAGGGAATTTTCATTTTAATAAAAAATATTTTTTATGGGTGCATCCCCCCTTCGGAGTCACTCGGCTGAGTTGAAGATGGGGATTTTCTCCAGTCAGTCCTCGCTATCGCGACAACTACTTACTGTCGGGGCGTTGCCGGGTAAATTACCGGTTTTTTTAATCTGGTTGTTAATCCGCCGCGAGGGACAGGGCCTCGTATCATCGATGTCCGATTGGAGAAGAATCCTTCAGAATTCCCGGACTGCGCCCCGTCATGGGCGGTGGCGCTCGTCACTATGACGGTGAGCAGCGTGCCGATCGCTGGCTTGCGAATCATTCATACAACAGTAAGAGAATTTCTATACTATGATGAGGGCCGGCTGAATGGGATCCGTGCTGCTTACGCCCCTGAACTGGGGTCTCGGCCATGCCATGCGGGATATCCCGGTGATCAAAGCCCTCATGGATCACGATCATGACGTGACCATCGCTGCCTGCGGTAATACCCTTATTGCACTGCAGCGGGAATTTCCCTCCTGCCGGTTCATTGAGTTTGAAGATTATCCGTCGCCTTACAGTTCAGGCCGCTTTTTCCTGCCGAAACTGTCTGTGTATTTTCCCGTGCTGCTTCATGCCATTGCGCGTGAACGTCGGGAGATCGAACGGATCCTTTCCCGCGACCATTACGACCTTATCATCAGCGACAACCGTCTCGGTGTCTATTCGCCGCACGTCCCCTCCTTTTTCTTCACCCACCAGCTCCATTTCCATCTGCCCGTCTCCCTCTGGCCGGTGGAACTCTTTGCATCGGTACTGAACCGGTTCCACCACAATAAATTCGACCGGGTCATCGTTCCCGACAACCCGCCCGGGCCCCTCTCGCTTGCGGGAAAACTCTCGCGGCCGGACTCGGATATCGCCCGGTCCCGGGCATATTTTGCCGGCATCCTGACCAGCATCCCGCGACAGGATATCCCCCGCGATCTCGATTACCTTGTCATGGTCTCCGGGCCGGAGCCCCAGCGGACCCGGCTCGAGGAGATCCTGCTGCCGATGACACAGGAGCTTGACGGGAGCCGGGTTGTCCTCCTTGGGAGCCCGCAGAGGAAATGCAAGGTGACCGGGTCCGGGGACTGCTCGATCCGGACCTATGTTACCAATGAAGAGAAAGCGGCGCTGATGAACCGGGCGAAGTTTGTGATCTGCCGTTCGGGCTATACAACGATGATGGAACTTGCCGAGCTGAGGAAAAAGGCCGGCCTGTTCATACCCACGCCCGGGCAGACCGAGCAGGAATATCTCTCATGGTACTATGAACAGAAAGGATGGTTCCTCTCAAAGAGCCAGTATGGCCTTGACCTGTCCGGCGATATCAGCACCGCACGGAAGTATGCGGGGTTCCCGGCGATGCCGGCAACGGATGCGAACGTCCGCCACCTCTACGAGAACCTGCTCGCCGGATACCTCGAATAAGCTGCCGGATACGGGCAGCTTCGCCGTCATGATGCATTCATATAACGCTACAGCATAAGGTCTTTCATGGACGATCTGATCCTTGCCGGGGCACTCGCAATCATCGCGCTCTATACAACGGCAGTCCTTGCAGTCGCAGGGGTCATCATCACGCTCATGGAGCTGAATAACGCTGTTGCCGCATACGACTCTGTCCGTGTCGCGGCGATCCTCGGCATTGTCCTTCTCTTCCTTGCCGCATACGCAGGGTGCGGCCTCTGGCTGCAGAAGAGCGGACGCATCTGAAAGGCTGCGGGAGTCCCGTGCTGCCGCAGGGCAGGGATTCATTTATGCAGGGTAAAAGCCAACATAACCGGAGATGGATCTGCTTTTTTTACTCATCGATATGGTACTGCATTTTGACAACTACCTGCCGGGTATTATTGCAACCTACGGGTTCTGGACCTACCTGATCCTGTTCGCGATCATCTTCTGCGAGACCGGCCTTGTGGTGACGCCCTACCTTCCCGGCGACTCCATGCTCTTCGTTGCCGGTGCACTGGCAGGGGCGGGTCTGCTGAATATCGGGAGCCTGATTATCTCCTTAATCATTGCCGCGGTGGTCGGCGATTCAGTGAACTACTGGATCGGGCATACCATCGGTATGAAGGCGCTTGACATGAAGTACAGTTTCGTGAGAAAAGAGCACCTGGATCAGACCCACGAGTATTTTAAGAAATACGGGGGGTTCACCATTGTCATCGCCCGCTTCATCCCGTTCATCCGGACTTTTGCCCCGTTCCTTGCCGGTGTGGGAAAGATGGGTTACCGCTGGTTCCTTACCTATAATATTACCGGGGCGGTCATGTGGGTCAGCGCATTCTCCCTTATCGGCTATTTTTTCGGCGGCCTCCCCCTTGTCAAGGAGAATTTCAGCCTGCTCGTGTACGCAATTATCGGCATTTCGCTTCTGGCGGTTGTCTCTATTGTCCTGCAGGTCATCCGGTCTATAAAGGCCGGTGAGGGTAAAGAACCGGAGAATCCTCCGGAATAATTTTTTTTAATTTTTTTGCTCTGGAGAAATCCTCTTTTCAGATGATGATCGCCCCCCCTTGCACCAACCCGGCCCCCNNCCCCGGCATTACCTGAACTGAAAATTTCCCTGCGATTGCATACGGATAATACGGCACAATCGCAACCGGGGGATACCATAGCGGCGGGAGCAGAGCCCAAAAGAGCGTCATAATTACTATCAAAATGATTTCTCCAGAGCAATTTTTTTTGGAATTTTTCTGAAAATTTTCCAGGATTTTTCAGGAAACGTTTGCGGTTCTGTGATACAGAACCCTGCGGCTGGTTGCGGGAATGACCGGAAAGGCCAGACGGTCCGCAACCGGGAAAGATCCCAAACCGGCAAAGAATCCTGCACCGGGTCTGATGACCTGTCGCCCTTCGGTGGATCCTTCTTTTTGATCGCCCTCCCGACGGTATCTCCCGGGCAAAGACGGTCTTTCAAACCGGGCGTATTCTGGCAAACAAAGGCGAAATTGACCAAATCCGATCATGCCATTTTTCAGATCCCCAAAAGATGTACCTGATTCGCAAAAAATGGTACCGGATATTTTTCGGTCTTACCATTTTGACCCCCGATTGCCCCGGATCTGTCGTTTCCATGCTTTCCGATGATCGTATTTNNCGGCATCGGGCCGGAAGGGGTTTTCGGGACCGGGATTTTCCGACGGTGGAACGCTGGATATCGTCAGAGGAATACCAGGTGGTTTGCAGGACGCCAAACCCGATCACGACAGGACGCTGCTCCAGCAGGTGATGCTGCCACAGAATAAATGAGGAAAACACCGCACTGTTTTTCCCGTCCTCCCCCCATGTAACACCTTATAGTTCCCCAAAACCAATAGTATGCTGCGATCCAGAGCGTGTACCCTCGCAGGATCCCGGAAAAATGCTCTCACTGGATGAACTGAAAACTCTCGCGGGAACCCGCGGCCTCACTACCGTACAGGTTGCGGAGTTCCGCAAAAAATACGGCGCCAACGCCATGACCCCCCCGGCCCGGGAGCCGCTCTGGAAACAGTACCTGGAAAAATTTAACGACCCGATCATAAAGATCCTGCTCCTTGCGGTGATCGTCTCGATGATTGTCTCAATTGTCAGGAGCAGCGGCTTCCTTGACACCATCGGGATCATCGTTGCTATTCTCCTCTCGACCGGTATTTCGTTCTTCAACGAATACCGGAGCAGCAAAGAATTCGATGTCCTGAATGCCCACCGGGACGATGTCGCGATCAAGGTCGTCCGCAACGGGTACCCGGCATCGATCCCGTCCCGCGATATCGTTGTCGGCGACCTGGTCCTGCTGGAAGCCGGCGACGCCCTGCCCGCGGACGGCTGGTTGATTGCGGCCGATGACCTCTTTTCCGATGAATCCGCATTCACCGGCGAGACCGAACCGGTCGGGAAGGGTACCGGTGACCGTGTGCTGAAAGGGGCATTCATCACGGCCGGCAAAGGGCATATGATCGCCGCAGCAGTGGGCGACTCGGCCCAGATGGGCGTGATCGCGGCATCGCTCGGGATCGACCATGCCACCCCAACCCCGCTCGAACAGAAACTCACGGTTCTCGCCGGTTTCATCAGCCGCTTCGGGTATGCGATGGCCGTACTCATCTGCAGCACACTGCTCATCCGCGGCTTGGTGATCGGCGAGGTAACGGGGCTCAATATCGATACCGCAGACAATATCCTCCACTATTTCATGCTCGCGGTTGTAATCGTCGTCGCTGCAGTGCCCGAAGGCCTGCCGATGAGTGTCGCCCTCTCGCTCTCGCTCGCCATGCAGAAGATGACGCGGGCGAACTGCCTTGTCCGGCGCCTGATCGCCTGCGAGACCATCGGTTCAGCCACGACTATCTGCACGGACAAGACCGGAACCCTGACGAAGAACCAGATGGAAGTCGTGGAGTCGCCGGCCGGCAAACCCGGGCACAGCACGGATCTCCCGCAGACGCGGGCCCAGTGGATCACGCTCAACGCCGCGGTGAACGGGACGGCACATCTTGAGGAGCGGGAGGGGAAGATCATCGTCATCGGCAACTCTACCGAAGGGGCACTGCTCCGCTGGCTCCGGCAGCACGGGCTCGATTATATGCAGATCCGGGCGGAGACCCGCTCTACCAAACAGTACCTCTTCGATGGCAACCGGAAGCGGATGTCCACGGTCGTCCATAGGGACAAAAGGATGTGGCTTCTCGTTAAGGGCGCACCGGAGATCGTTGCCGGGCTCTGCACGGAGAGGCCGGACCTTTGCGGCGTCAGTGTCCTTGCCTCGCGGGCAATGCGGACGCTTGCCTTTGCCCATAAGGAGGTCCTGGACGGCAACGAGCATGAGTCCGGGCTTACCTGGGACGGCTTTGTCGGCATCCGCGATCACCTCCGGGACAATATTCCGGAGTCGGTTACTACCTGCCAGCATGCAGGGATCAAAGTGCGGATGGTCACCGGGGACAATGCGGAAACGGCACGGGCGATTGCGCAGGAATCAGGCATCCTGCAGGGCGGCATGGTCGTCTCCGGTGCGGAATTCCGATCCCTCTCAAAAGAAGAACAGACAACAACTTCGCGGGACCTTGATGTGATGGCCCGGGCAGAACCGATGGACAAGCTCCTCCTCGTCGAGGCGCTCCAGAGGAACGGGGCTGTTGTCGCAGTCACCGGTGACGGGACGAACGATGCACCGGCACTCAAGCACGCCGACGTGGGCCTCGCCATGGGCATAGCCGGGACGGAGGTTGCCCGGGAGGCAAGCGATATCATCCTCCTGGACGATTCCTTTGCCTCGATCACGAGCGCCGTCCTGTGGGGAAGATCGCTCTACGAGAACATCCAGCGGTTCATCCTCTTCCAGCTCACGATCAACTTCTGTGCCTGCATCCTTGTCTTCATCACGCCCCTGCTCGGGCTTCGCGAACCATTCACCATCATCCAGATCCTCTGGATCAATATCATCATGGACACGCTCGCGGCCTTTGCACTCTGTTCCGAGGCGCCGCACCACGGCCTGATGAATCATAAGCCGGTGCCGCAGGACGCACGGATCGTCACGCCGTTCATGTGGCTCTCGATTATCGTGACCGGCACATTCCTGATCATCGCGGGAATCCTCCAGATGGCAACCGGGTTCCTCGGAGGAACGACTCCGGAAGAGGTGCGCACGGTCTTCTTTGCCGGCTTCATCATGGCAGCGGTCTGGAACGGGATCAACTGCCGGGCGCTCGACGGGAAGATGCCGTCGTTCTTCTCCGGCAACCCGGTCTTCTTTGTCGTCATGGGCCTCGTGGTCGCAGTCCAGGTCGCCATAGTCCAGTACGGCGGTGCTGTATTTGCCACGGTCCCCCTATCAGCCCTGCAATGGATAACCATCATTCTTGCCACCGCATCGGTGCTGGTGGTCGGGCTCATCCTGCGGGTTTCCTTCAGGTTATTCCGCCGCCGGCATGCCGGGCAGGGATAATTCCTGATACCATTATCTGATAATTCACTCGTTGCATAATAAGAGATAAGGTCAAGGAAGCCGGAACCATAACTAAAGTAAAAGGCAATTGTTAAGTCTTTAAAAATTCACCGCGATCCTGTGAAAATAAAATATTCTCTCATTTTTTTGATCCTGCTCATTTGTATAATCGGTATGGCAGGGTGCGCAACCACATTTTCTGCAACGGCCCCGCAGATTGTTAATGAAACGGTGCTTTCCACACCGACACAACCTGCGATTCCCGCAGCTGACAGTTACCAGTATTGTCAGGACAATTACCCCGGATCTCTCTATAACCCTTTCACAAACAAGTGTGGTTATCTCTTTCTGCTTCCAACAACCGATGATCCGGTGAAAGCGGTTATCGCGAAGGCGATAGATTTTCAGGAACCGGCAACAATAGATTTTGCGAGAGAACGTGTTAATAAAGCCAGTTCGGGAAATTATAATCTGGCACAGGTATGCGATATCTGGGAATATTGTTACAAAAACTGGATATATATAAATGATCCTAATGGTGAAGACTATTTTTCTCCTGCGAGTAACACCATTAAAATCGGGCTGAAAGGGGATTGCGATGATTATGCAATTTTAATTGCTGCTCTGGTTCAGGCTATCGGGGGAACCTCACGCGTAGTAACCGCATCTGACGAACAGGGAAATAACCGGCACGCATAAGCCGAAGTCTACCTCGGGACTTCCCAGGATAGTGCCCAGAAGGCTACCGATTATATCTGTAAACGATATTCGTGCGGTAAAAATGCAATATGGACGCACCATGAAACGGATTCGCAGGGAGTTACCCAGTACTGGTTAAATCTGGACTGGTGGGCGAATTATCCGGGAGGACCATACAAATTTGATACTGATAAAAAATATTATTATCCCTATGGGAATCAGGTGCCCATATCATTACCCATCCCAAATTCTACGCCGATGATTATTGTAAATGAAAATTCAGTGAATATCCCTTATAATACGTATCGCTGGAATTATTTCTCTGGTAATGCCGGAGATACCTGTCACATTACGGTCACTGCGTCGAATCCGGTTGATATATTGGTCATGGATACGGCGAATTTTAAGGTATATAACAGCGGAGCGAGTTCAGATTCAGCTGCTTCGTTCAAGGGGAAAATTTTTAATTCAGTTACGTCGAGTGATTTTGATTTCGTTCTTCCCTCAACAGGTACGTACTATGTAGTGATAGAGAATTCTCCGTTTCTTACGAATGGTGCAGATGCAAAAACATCAGTGACTGCGTCAACAAAAATCAGTCTCACCCCTAATAATTAGAGGGGTTTTAGAATTTTTTTGTTCCCGGGAAAATCTCAAAGACAGGAAATTGTTGCTCTGTAGAAAACCCCGATCCCAAAAACCCCTTCCGGCCCGATGCCGTCCTGTATCAGGACATATTCCCCGTTTTTCGATCCAAATGNNGAATAAATACGATCATCGGAATGCATGGAAACGGCAGATCCTGGGTAATCAGGGGTCAAAATGGGAAGATCGAAAAATATCCGGTACCGTTTTTTGCGAATCTGGTACATTGTTCCGGGATCTGAAAAATGGCATGATAGGATTCGGTCATTTTCGCCTCTGTTTGCCAGAATACGCCCTATTTGAAAGACCGTCTTTGCCCGGAAGATACTGTCAGGGGGGATCAAAAAGAAGGATTTCCCGTCGGAGAACGGGGTCTCCTGGGAGAGCCTTCCCGGAGACCTGGCACGGTACCATGGCCGGCTTAATCCGGTTCGGGATCGGTTTCCCGTCCTTTTATTCTCCGCTTCAGGAATTTTCTTATAGGTTCCGGAATTTTTTCCAACTCCGGCCCGGGCAGAAGATCCTGTGCCGGGCCCGGATCTTTTCCCGGCTCTGAAATTTTTTCCGGGATTGCTGCGGGTTTCCGATCTTTTTCCGGTCCCGGTTCCTGAGCCGGAGGTAAAGCCGGTGCAGTATTCTCTGACCGTCCCGGATCCTTTGCTGGAATATCCGGAGCAGGATTTTTCCCCGGCTCCGGATTTTTCCCGGCCGATGACGGTGAAGCTGTCACGGTTTTTTTGCCATTCTTCCCGGACGGTTCCGGCTTTTGTATCAGCCCCGTAACCACTGCCGGCAGAGCAACCGGCCCCGTCCCGTTTGCGAGCGGCATCCCGTCCTGCCCCAGCTCAAGGATTGAATCATCGAGAATCCGGAAGAACCGCCACGCGCCCCGGGGCGAACGAAGCCAGAGCTCGCGCGAGATGGCCGGGGACGATGCAATGAAGCGGAGCTGGCCGATCACGGATGAGAAATCATAGAGGATATCTTCCGGCGTACTGCTGAGCCGGATCAGCCGCATCACGCAGATAAAACCGACAAGCCCCGGGCTTATGATGGAAAAGTCACCGATATTCCCCCGCCGGTGCTGGTAACGCATGACAAGGCCGCGCTTCTCGGCTATTGGCAGCGCCTCCTCCTTTGCCTTGAGCGGCCGGGGCCCGCGGCTCATACGATCCCTCCGGTATTTTTTCCAAAAGCATCCGCTCGCGATTGATAATCCATGATAATTCCCTCCTTTTTCGCCGCTTATGTCCGTCAGCCGGTGGCGGCAGGGTGATTTTATTCAGGCTGCCGGCCGGGTCCTGGCGAACGTATTTTCATTTCTTTATTCATGGTGATTTATATGGTTGTTGGTCTCGAAGGTTATCATACCTGAAAGAGGAGAAGAACCCGAAGGATTGTTCGACTTGCTTCATCCTGCACGGATGAATCAGAAAAAGGTTGAAAATATCCCTCTTATTGAATCTCACGGAACATACGATGAGCCCGGGATCATCTCCATCCCCCGCCCGGTCTATTCCGAATATTCCGGGTTCTCCAGGTACTGCATCCCGTCCGAGTACGCGTTCCCGCCCGAGAATGTGGCAACCGCTTTTTCCCCGTCACTGACAAGGATAAGCGGCTTGTGGTCCTTCATGACAAATACGAGCTCGAGGAATTCCACTTCGTCGATCTTCAGGCCGCGGGTCAGCGAGGACGCGGGTTCGAGTTCCATCCGCTCCTTCACCAGCTCGTCGGGAACAGTGCGGAAATAGTAATAGAAGACCTGCCAGGCGTTCAGCAGGTCGGACACCATCAGTTCATTGCGCACGTCCGCGTCAAGAGACCCGATCTTTTCCGCAAGCCGTGCAACATCGTCATCGCTCTCTTCCAGGATCTTGTCGGTCAGGGCAACCAGTCCGGCAAACTGTTCCGGGGAACTGTCAGGACTCATGGGCACTCATTGGTCGCCCGGGTTAAAAAAATCGCTGAGTCCCGGATGTACTGCCGTAATTTCTGGGGAACAACAATCCTTATTCCCATAACCGGGAGATGAATACAGGTGAAAGAAGAGGACATGGACTGGCTGGTTTACCACCGGATACCGGAAGGCGAAACCGTCAGTGCCGAAGCCCTTGCAGCGAAATGCGGTCTCGGGATTCCTGAGGTTGACGCGTCCCTTGCCCGGCTCGAACAATCCTGCCTTGTCGAGCGGAACGGCAGTTCGGTACGCATGCTCTCGTTTGGCGAGGCCCTCATCAAAAACCAGGTAAAATACGAAAAAGATCTTCCTTTTACGATAGAGAACGGAGTGATCAGGGAGAAGATACGACCATCATGCCAGGAAAAGAAGTAGCCATTCTCCGGATCGGCCACCGCCCGGAGCGCGACCAGCGGGTGACCACCCACGTAGGGCTGACCGCCCGGGCCCTTGGTGCAAAAGGGATGTACCTTGCAGCCTCCGACAAGGGCGTTGTCGAGAGTATTGCGGATGTTGCCGGACGGTGGGGCGGGGAATTTTTCTGTGAGAACGATGTAAAGTGGCGGTCCTGCATCAAAGCATGGAAGGCAGATGGCGGGGTTGTTGTCCACCTCACGATGTACGGGCTCAACCTGCCGGACGTGATTGGCGATATCCGCCCGCACGATAAGATCCTCGTCATTGTCGGGGCCGAAAAAGTGCCCGGCGATATCTACGGGCTTGCGGATTACAACGTTGCCGTGACCGGCCAGCCCCATTCCGAGATCTCGAGCCTTGCCCTCTTCCTGGACCACCTGTTCTCCGGCGCTGAACTTAAAAACGAGTTCCCCGGGGCACAGATCCGCATCATCCCGTCAAAGGCCGGCAAGCAGACGGAGGGTCCGTGAAGGGCCGGGTACTGGTTGCCGGTTTTGCCACCCGTCACGTTGCGCAATCGGCATCCCGGGCCGGTTATGAAGTCTGTGCGGTGGACCACTTCTGCGACCAGGACCTGTCCTGGTACACAAAAGACCGGGAAAAATTCGGGGATCTCGAAGACCTGCCCGGTGCCATCGACAGGATCTGCATGCGGCACCGCTTCGATTTCTTTGTTCCCACGTCCGGCGCCGAG
>PMKW01000111.1 GCA_003157895.1 Methanoregula sp.
GATCAGTAAAAACCAGATGATGTAACTGTTTGCAAGGATATTCCCAATCACCGCGATGGTAGGGATTTTCATGGACTGGAGGCCATAATTTTCCTGAGGGTCCAGTACGCGGGTACTCATACCAATGATATGGTATAAACGGCTAAAAAGAGAGTGGAATTATTCTGATACGAACAACTTCACGCAACTTCGGCTTTCACAATGACAACTTCCTTGACCGGACGGTCACCGGGACCGGTTTTTGTCTTGCTAATCTTATCAACCACATCCATCCCTTCAACCACCCTGCCGAAGACCGGGTGCTTGCCATCAAGGAAATTATTGTTGACGAGGTTGATAAAAAACTGTGACCCCCCGGTGTTGGGACCTGCGTTAGCCATGGAAATGGTCCCGCGTTCATTCCGGTTATTGGGTGAAAATTCATCCTTTATAGCGTATCCCGGTCCGCCGCGTCCGGTACCTGTTGGATCGCCACCCTGGATCATGAACCCGTTAATAACACGATGGAAGATGACACCGTTGTAGTAGCCTTTCTGTACAAGCGTCTCAAAGTTGCCCGCAGTGACGGGCATATCGTGAGCAAGAGCAATCCTGATCGTGCCCATGTTCGTCTCAAGTGTTACGGTCTTTCCTGTTGGTGCTGTCATAATATTCTGGAGGAATATACGATCTCCGGATTCATCTGTCTTGTGAAGCCCCGTTTGGTTGTAGAAAATTTTTCGTAATAAAAAAGAGATCAGATCATCACGGCACGGATGATGGTGACATTCTGGAGCGGGCGGTTTCCCCCGGCCTGACCGCTGGTCTGTACTTTAGCGATCGAATCGACTACATCCATCCCCTCAACAACTCAACCAAAGACCGGGTGCTTTGTATCAAGGTAATTATTATTCACAAGGTTGATGAAGAACTGTGATCCGCCTGTGTTAGGACCTGCGTTGGCCATGGCGACTGTTCCACGGTCGTTCCGGTTGTTTGCAGTAAATTCATCTTTGATGGTATAACCCGGTCCGCCGCGTCCGGTCCCCGTGGGATCCCCTCCCTGGATCATGAACCCGTCCATGACACGGTGGAAGATCACGCCGTTGTAGAAACCCTTCAGTATAAGCGTTTCGAAGTTACCTGCCGTAACAGGCATCGAAGGAACGAGCGCAATGGTAATGTTTCCCATCGACGTCTCGAGCCGGGCACGTTTCCATGAATCCGTGGATACCGGTATCGTGGTTACTGGAACCTGATCTGCAGGAGTTACAGTGATGGAACCGGTGTTCGATTCGGTCTTTACCATGTTATCTGTCTGCTGGGTACACCCCGCACAGAACAACAGCGCTGTGATGAGTATCCCTGTAAGAACTACTAATCGCAAGGATGACATTGCCATTCCGGTTAACTGTAAAAGAAAATAGAGATTGCGGGGCGATCATGCCCCGTCATGGTAATCCGGGCTGTCTAGTTTCGTTCCTTACCTTTCATACCATAGGTAAAGAGTGTGCCCAGTGCAATAAGCATTGAGAGGATGCCCGTGGCGAGGATAAGCCCCCCCTTCGAGGTAGCGACGTTATAGTCACTGGCAGACATGTCGATCGCCAGTACGGCATAGGTATTACCGGTCGAGTCCTCAGTCGCATCATCGACAGGTGCATAGGCTGAGATGAATGAGCCGTATTTCGTGGTGTAGGGCTCCCTTGATGCGGTCGGGGCCGAGAGGGCAGCAAAGATTTCCATCTTGTCCGGGCTTGTCGAAACTTCCCCTATCTTTGCAGAACCCTGCGGGTCGTCAACCATGAGATCGTCAACAAGGAAGGTTGCGGTCTGGTCCGGGTTCACCTTGAGGATATAGGCATTGATGATGTTGTCGTCGAGACTGCGCATGGTTTGCAGGTGTTTTACCACTGCGATGTACTGCGGAGAGGTTTCGTCTCCTGGCTTGATGCCGGTTATATCGCTTGCATTGATCTGCGTGGCCATTACCGCGGCTGTGGATTTCATTCCCTGCTGCACGGAATCCTTCAGGGCGTCATTTGAGCTGGTGTAGGCAAACGCCGTGAGCGCGCTGATGACGATGACGACAAGGAATGCACTCACCCAGAGTTTTATTGCTGCTGGACAGGTTTCTGTCATTTCAGGATCTCCTCCTTAACAATACACCCATACCCAGTATCACGACAAGTTCCCCTGCAAGAAGCGCGGGCGAGAGAGCTGATTCGGGTGTGGGAGTTGGTGCAGCCTGCAAGCCGATCGCAAGCGGGGTTGTCTGGCCGGCATTGACGGTAGCAGTCGTGGAATAATCGATATATCCGGTATACTTCAGCAGTACCTGGTGTTGCCCGGCCGCAATGCCATCCGGTGTTGATGGGGTATATCCCCGGAACAGGTTATCGATAAAAATTTGGGCTCCTGTGGGAGTCGACACGATGTTAAATCCGCCGGTTGCCGGCACTGGCGTCGGTTGTCCTCCTGAGGGAATCAGGATCGCACTGATGGGGGTATCGGCATTAGGCTGGATGTATACTGTATTGATCCAGTCGTTATACCCGCTGGCGGTTACTTTGAAGATGTGGTTTCCGCTAGTGATGCTGGAAAGGGTCAATGTTCCAGAGGATGGGATCTTGCCCTGGGAGTTGCTGTCCATCCAGACCGAAGCCCCGGGTATGGACGAGATGGCAACCGTGCCGAACACGGCCGTATTCATAACTGCATTCAGTTTCTGGTTGGTGTTGGCAGTGACATATACCGATGCCGTATAATCATTGTAGCCCCACAGACTCAGCCGGAAGCTGTGGCTTCCTGGATACAGGGGGATGGTCAGGGGTGCTTTTCCTTGGTAATTACCGTCCACATAGACCAGTACAGCATTCGGAGTCGATGTCACCGACACCGTGCCGGTGCTGCGTGGTACCGGCGGGGATTGCTGGAGGTTCGGGTAATAGGTGGCAGTCTGGCCGGAATAGACATCGATCAACTGGGTGTCCGGTGTATAACCGGATAAGGAAGCTTTCATGGAATAGGAACCCGGCGGCAGGTTCGGGATTGTGATCGGGGAATATCCCTGGAAGATACCATCCATGTAAATTGCCGCACCTGCTGGGTTTGACTGGGCATAGATTGTCCCTTTCTGGACGATTGGGGGGGTGGTCTGGGTAGGTACCGGGTTGAGCGTTGCATACACAGCAACGTGTTGCTTGTCTGCCGGCATGTTGGAGAGCGAACCGGACCACGTTGTATACTCTGACTTTGAAACCGTGATGGTCGAGATATGACCGGTAGGACTCACACCGATAGTGCACACACCTTGGGCGATCGTGCACTCGTACCGCCCATCAAAATTGACGGACGCACCGTCAACATTGGAGTAGGTGTCGATATAGCCTTTCCCTCCCCCGAGGACTGATGGTTCCGCGGTAGGTTCTTCTGTCAGTGGTGCCGTGACCGTGGGGATCTCAGTAACCTCTGTGGTCTGGGGGTGGACGGTAGGCAATTCAGTTGGTTCGGCTGTCGGAGGCTTTACGGTAGGCATTTCCGTGGGTTCTACTGTCCGGAGTTCTGTTTCCTGCTGTGTTACTTGATTAACCGTCACTTCATTATCTTCTGCGGCTACCGGTATGACAACCGTGATAAAGAGTATGCAAAGGATCGCTGCAATCAGAATTACTGCGAGGGTTTTTTTCATACTATCTCATCCTGTACTGATACAGAAGGTGAATATGCTATTTATGTAATATGTTTCATGAGTTTGGGATGAATAACAGGAATAGAAAAAAAATTATCGTTTTCCAAGTCGGCGGATAACCTGTACCAGCCGGTGCATCCCTTCGGTGATCTGCTTTTCCGGTGCAGAGGAGAAGTTCAACCGTATTGTATCCGTACCCCCACCATCGACGTAGAACGGCAGACCGGGGAGTACGGCGACTTTTTGTCGTACCCCCTCGTCGAATACCACCCGCGATGATATGCCCGGAGGGAGTGTAGCAGACAGGAACATCCCGCCTTCCGGGTGTGTATGGGCGATCTGCGGCAGGAAATCATCGAAGAGATCGCACATAAGCCTGCACTTTCTCTGGTATACCCTGGTGATCTTCCGGATGTGGTCATCGAGGTTATTGGTTGTGAGATAGCGGTAGAGGATCATCTGGGAAAGGAAATTGGAGTGAAGATCGGCTGCCTGCTTGACTACATTGAACCGCATGATGATCTCCTTTGGTGCATACATCCACCCGATCCGCATTCCCGGTGCAACGATCTTGGAAAACGATCCTGATATGACGGCCTGATCCGGCAGGAATTTTTTCACGGGCAGCCGTGGTCGCGCATCGAAGAAGAGTTCTCCGAAAGCATCGTCTTCGTAAAAGACGGTGTCCGTAGATTTGAGAATATCAGCGACGGCTTTCCGGTTTTCCTGCGAATACGTCCGTCCCGATGGGTTCTGGGAATTGGGAATACCATAAAAGAATTTTGGCAGGTCTTTTTTCACAAGGGACTCAAAGGCGATAGGGTCAAGCCCCTTATCTTCGAGAGGAACGGTATGGATGACCGGTTCGTAGAGCGAGAATGCCTCGATTGCCCCGAGGTAACCGGGCCGTTCCATACCGACAGGGTCCCCGGAGTTCAGGAAGATCTTGGCAAAGAGATCGAGGCACTGCTGGGAGCCGTTCACGATCTGGATCTCACCTGCAGTTGCCGGGATATTCAGGCGGTGTCGGTACCGGTCCGCGATATATTCCCGAAGGGGGAGATAACCATCGGTGGTAGTATACTGCAGGGCGACACCTGCGTCCTCTTCAAGGACCTCACGGGCTGCCCGTGTAATGTCCTCGCAGTCGATGAGTTCAGATGATGGTAACCCGCCTGCAAATGAGATGATAGACGGATCAGCTGATACCCGGAATAGTTCATCTAGAAATGACTCAGGTGCGCGGTAAATCCTGGCTGCAAAATGGTACTGCAGGAAACTCCCCCCTTACCAACCGGATTGAACGGATCGGGATATATATCCATACCGTGGATGTTTCCTGTCCTCAGTCTGCGGGTAGTACAACTCTCATAGGGTTCTGTAATGAATAACCAGATACAAACTAATGATCCGCTGGTAGTATTTTTTAGCAGATACCAAAAAAAGAAGAATTTTGTTGTCCCGCGGGCATTGGCCCGGAGACTTATGCGGAGTCAGCGACTTCGATCTTGATGATCTCAGAATGGACCGCTGCAATAGTTTTGTGCAACTCTGCATTCTGGGCTTCCCGCACCACTTCGATTGCTTCACGGATCCGGGCCAAGGCCGCGCCCTGCGTGCTTCCGTATCCCGTAGCACCCGGAATCTCCACGCACCGGGCGGTAAAACCGCCTTTCTGGTGCGATTCCGTGATAATGGTGTAGTGCATGATCATAGTACGAGGATATCGAGATTGACATAGTTTGTGGTCAGATCTGTCCGTCTCCGTCGTCCGGTACCTGGGTATCTGCCACTTTCCTGCGCTCGTACTCGTCGATATGTACCATGAGTTGCTCCTTAAATTTTTCCGGGTACTGGTGAACTTCCAAATCGACAAGGAACATACGGGCAGCATCACCGATTGCCTTATGCGGTTTTATCAGGTACCGGAATTTTTCCGGCAGGGTATACGAAAAATGAGCAGAAGTGATCGTAGACATGCCGATCCCGAAATTTGTAATAAGGGACACCCGGTCAAGCGATACGTGCTCCTTAAGATGAAAATAATCTCGTATCTCCTCCTGGAGGTCGCGGATTAAAAAACCGTCCGTTTTAACCCGGGAATACCGGAACGTTTCCATTTCACGGCGGCGGGCGAAAAAAACAAGGCTATTGATGTTCTTCTGGTTGAGTGCCTGCATGAACTCTTGGAGATCTCGATGCACCCCCGCAATTGTACGGCGTGCCTCCGTCCGATCCTCAGTACCCAGATGAAACGTTTTGTTAAAAAAATTTGTATGACCCGGTGACGCCAGATTGAATATCCGTCGCTGCCCTTCGATCCGTTTTCCCACGTCATCCGTGATATTTTTCCAGAGTTCGACGTCGATGGGCCGGTTGAAAGATTTTCCGGTAAATGAGAGCGTGTCTGTATCCGGCTGGTGGATAACCACACCAATCTCTATGGGGATCTGCATGCCCTGGTGTGTGCCGTAGATCCCTGCAAATTCCATATCAACGTATGCAGTAGTGGGTGTCATTCGTGAGTTTTTTTGATCACGGTCGTCCTTCGCGTTCTATTCTTCCCGCTGCAATCTCGCAATAACGGGGGTCGATCTCTATGCCGATTCCCCAGCGGTTGCACAGCGACGCTGCAACAAGCGTTGAACCGCTGCCCATAAACGGGTCAAGCACGGTATCCCCGACAAAAGAAAAGAGTTTCATGCACCGGAGCGGGAGTTCAACCGGAAACGGAGCTGGATGACCGATCTTTGTCTTTTTTTCCCCGTTAAATGTCCAGAGCCCGTTCGTCCATGCCATAAACTCATCCCGGGAGATATCTGACTCTTTGGACCCGCTGGTCTTCTTCCAGGTGTTTTTATACAGAACGACAATCAACTCAACTGGAGCTATGACATACGGTGCGGAGGCGCTCCTCCATGATCCCCATGCGGTTCTTCGGGAAATATTACCCTCGTTCCAGACAATGGTCGAGTGATAGGAAAATCCTGCTTTTTTTGCAATAGTGGTAAGATCCGCACCAACGCTCTGCTGGCCTCCCTTGTTCTTATCAAGCGGGATATTGAGACAGAACCTTCCATCGTCCCTGAGCCAGTCATGGCACCGCCGTATCCAAGTGTCTGAAAAGACCAGATACTCCTCATAGGATCCCCGGTCATTATGGGAATTGTATTGGATATCCAGATTATACGGAGGTGATGTGATGACAAGGTCTACGCTGCCGGATTCGATTGTCTTAGTTGTAAAAACATCATCATTGAGGATACGGATCCTCCCCCTCTTATAAAAAATGTCTTCCCCCACGCTGATATCTCCGATAGATCTCGGTCTCTTAGCAGTAAAGTATTTTGGACAAATGAATCCGGTGACCGTGAGGGATAAAGACGGATCGTTCACTCCCGGCCTGCATAATAGAGGACAATCGCGAGAACGATTAATGAGCATACCACGAGAACAGGAAATGTGTAATCATCCTGCCGGGGGATCTTTTCATCCAAGGGCTTTACCGGAGTGGATGACGGGGGAGCGGGATATTTTACGGTGAATGTTCCATTACTGGAGATATTCGCTTTTTCCCACGTAAGGGTCAGGTCGTAGTCTCCCGGCGGCAGGCCCGGTGCATCAAGATCCCATGTCCAGGTGTTCATAGGATTGCCTCCTATCAACGGGATGGTTTTTACCGTAACGATATCGTTGGTATTCTGTATGTGGATTTCAGTGCCGATCGTATTTTCAGTCCCTATATTAGTTGTTCCGGAGATGACGATACGTTCACCCGTTGTCTGATCAGGAAGACGGAACCCTGAAGCCGGTATAAGGTTGTCGAAATGGATGGCAGGTTCCTCAACAAAGAAAAATTCTACCTGAAAGGCATCATCAACGCCAGGGATGGTGGAAGTGTTCAGGATCTGATCCACCACCATGCGGACATTCTCTCCCAATTCCTGACGAGGCCCGAGTCTTGCAACGATTTTTCCCCGATTCATGACCGTGAGGGTACCATTGACATCTGTCCCCCCTCCAATATCCAGGACGCCATTTGCACCTGGATCCTGGAATACGATGGCATACTGGCCGCTGGAAAAACTATCCGTAGCAGACGGTTTGATGGTGATCGAGAAATTCCCGTGACGGTCAGGGGCGGTTGTCAGAACTTCGAAATGATCCCTTCCGACAATCCATATCCCTACCGTTCCATTGACTGCCCCGGTCCCGCTTACGGAAAAAGAGTCTCCCTTGGTGATGATCCCCGGGGCGCTTGTCGTAAAATAGACTGCTGCATTAACCGGGATTACTATGATCGTGAAGAGCAGGATGATAATTGCTGCCTCTCCTCTAACCGTTCTCACTCAAAGCCCCACCAGTACTTATTGAATAAGGATCTTTTAACCTGTGAATTGTTAAACGCTTTCTGTGCCGGTAAAAAAGCACCCGGCCATCCAACCTAATCTTAAATCAGGAATCCGGCAGGATATTGTCGTCAGGTGATTTTGTCTTAATCGTTTATTCAGGTATTATACGAGGGGCATTACCTACTACTTTGTCGTAATTTTCTCGTATCTAATTGACAGAAGTCTTGTACAATCAATCTTAAAATTTTGGAGAATTGTATATATCAGCCGGTAGTTTATGAGCATTTTTTACGAAATATCTGGATCTTGGGGATCTCCGGCCGCATCATGGAGAAATCGGGTTTACACGATTCATAGATTCAAAGTACTTCTCTTAAGTGTTGGATGATTTGGTGGTCATTCAATAGTTAAACGGGAATAAGATTAAAGTCCATCGGGCTCCCTGATCATAGAAATAGCTTTTACCGGAATTCTTCAGTGGATTATCGGGTCTCCCAAGAAGGTCTCTCCTGTGATACATTATCGAAAAGGGAATTTGTATTTTGAAAAACAGTTTAGAGAATAATAATCAGAGATCTTATCTGCAAAATTACTTAAAAAAACCAGTTTATATCATGATTATGTGACTTTCCCAAAAACACTGATCTTAAATAATTTCGAGAAACCCTTCAGTTTCTTCTTACGGTTCGGGTTTTCTGGTCTCACACCAATATTTCGAAGAACTTCGTTCTTCTCCAGGTTTGACTATCATAAATTTCTTAAAAATATCTATGTCTACTTCATAGCCCTTAGAAAAAATACGAAACCCTCTCGCCAATTCGAAGGAACCTGCGGTTTCTTCTCACGACTCGGGGTTGATAACCCTCGACGGCGGAAAAAAATTTAGATGTAGGGGTTCCGGAGAGCCTTGCCTGCACCGAATGTTGCGCGCTCTTCGAGAGTCTTCTTGTTCTTCGTGATCTTCTCGTTAGCGAGTTTGGTTACCATTTCAAGACCGGGCTTGACCTTCTCGATCGGCTGGGTCTCGAAGCAACCTGCTGCCATTGCCTTTGCCCAGACAGAGTCTCCGATCTTGGACCTGACAAAGACGGTGCTCCATCCGTCAGGGCTGCCGACGGAACCGGTGGAGATGTCACCGAGGTTGGCAACGTAGTCAAGGCATACGTGGCAGCCGGGCTGCTCGTACTTGTGGGTCACCTTGAGTGGTAGCTGGACGACCTGTCCGCGCTTGCCGTATACCCAGAACTTGCCTTTGCCGATCTCCATCTTCTTGACAGAATCCATCTTCATCGCCGCGTGGTCTTCCACGAGCTGGAGGATGCTCTGGTACGGGAAGTTCTCCATGCAGAAGATACCGACTGCGAGTGCAATGCTTGCGCCGACATCCCTCATACCGATCGGATACAGCTGTGCCTTGCGGATTGCCTGCATCTGGCATGGGGTACCGACGATACCGATCTTGTCTAGGCCGAAGCTGCGGGTTGCCTCCTTGAGGAGTGCAATGTTCGGGCTGATGTTGTACTTGGTTCCTGCTGCTGCAAGCAGCTCAGCCTTAGTGTTGACAATCGCGGGGAATGGTCTCCAGGGCTCGATCATTTCGAAGTTCGAGCTGTCTTGGAGACACTTTGCCGGGTACTTTGCCGCGAACTCCTTGGTTGCTGCAACGATTGCACCATCAATGATGCCTTCGTCGAGTGCAAATGCAAAGAGGGACGAGACAATCCCGCCATCCTGAGCGCGCGTGAGAAGCTCCTTGTCGGTGCTTCGGGCTGAGACGCATGATTTGTAATTTCCGAGTTCTGCTCCCATTTCAATC
>PMKW01000044.1 GCA_003157895.1 Methanoregula sp.
CCGTAACCTGTTTTGCTTATTCCTTCTTTTCGGGCCGGACTGCAGGTTCCAGGACCTCGATGAGGCGGGGGATGTCCTGGCTGACCGTGACCCAGACATCATCAAGATCGACTTTCCCGTACGAATGGATGAGCATGTCCCGCATCCGTGCCATTGCTGACCATTCGACCGAGCTGTACCGCTTGAGCGTCTCCGGTGAGAGCCGCTTTGATACTTCCCCGATCACTTCAAGACAGCGGATGACCGCATACTGGCACTCGCGATCGGCACTGAATGATTCCCGCGTATGGCGTATCGTAAATTCGCGTGCATCCTTTGCCATCAGGAGAATGTCAGGAAATACGCATCGTCACGCACCATACACTTTCTCCATGGATGAAAGGATGCTCTTTTTCCGGATATAGTTACGGCTCTTCTCAATGGCCTGCCGGGTGAGAAGATCGATTTTCCGGCCGAAGATCCCTTCGAGTTCCTCCTCCATCTTTGCCAGCTGGATGAGGGTATGCGGGGAGCCGGGCGGGAAATCCACGACGATATCGATATCGCTGTCGGGACGAAAATGATCGGTGGTGACCGATCCGAAGACCTGGAGTTCTTTGATGTTCCATGCCCTGCAGAACTCCTCGATCTGTTTCTTCCGGCTCCGGATGAGGGTGTTCATGGTTCCTTTGTCTCTCCTGATCAATATACGGTGAATGCCCGATTTAAGCATTATCCCGGCAGGATTCCCTCTCCTGACCTCCTGGCGGGAAAAGAGTATCTAATAAACCGGGTGATCGACGAACAACTGATCAACACAAATTTCGACGAAAAACTTCGTGGACAGAATAAAACGATCCGCAAGGATACCCTGAAAAATTTTGATTCTTCTGTTATTCTCTCACAGTACCTAGCCCACTCGCGGGAGATCCTGGATATCACCTGCATCGCGATCCGGGAGACCGGCACGTTTGGTATCGGCGCCCGGTTCGAGATGATAGTACCGGAGAAGAGCTGGCGGCGAGCGGGTTGCCTGTCCCGGAGGCGTGCCAGTATGTCCACGAGTGAAATCCTGTGCAAATAAAAAGTATTGAATATAATCCAGCCAACTCTTATGTAATAATTCGGAGTAGGGATTATGACATACGAGTTGCCCAGTACCAATGTTGTTTGCCTTTATTCTGTTGAGAATGCTCATGACCAGGAGGTTACGGCTGAACTGAAGACGTATTTTGAAAAAGCCGAGGGATATTCCATCGATTATGATCCGAATGTGAGTATTGCAAAGCTGAAGCATCTGCGTCCTGACTGCTCTGTCCTCTTCCTCAACACGCACGGCATTGCCGACAATAATCGTTACGAGGCACTCGGGAGCGGAACACATAATCTGAATGAGATCGGCGATGCCAATCTGAGGCAGGAGCTCCAGCAGGACATGGATCACGACCTCATCTATGAGACCAGTCCTTCAGGCCATATTGCCATCACCTTTGAGTTGATCCGGCAGAACTGGAGATTTCCAAAGAACAGTTTTGTGTTTATCAACGGCTGCATGTCCTTCAACGATGCCCTCCAGCATGTCAGCCTTTCGGCAATCCTGATGAATGACTGCCATGCTGGTGTTGTCGGCGGCTGGACGCAATACAGCACACCGACGGCGGACTCTGGGATCACGTACCTGTTCGACCGCCTTCTCGGAACAAACGCCCGCCGCGACGATCCCCACCGGGAGGTGCCTCCCCAGCGGCCTTTTGACTGGGTGCGCATATTCCAGAAGATGAAGGATCTCGGCCTTGATACAGCACCTATCCTCTCTGAACATGGAGAAGAGACCATCCCGACGCAGATGCGCATTGAACCGAACGGTGTCAGTGATCTCGGCCTTCTTGCACCGAGTATTGAGTACGTGGAGATCGATGAGGTTAAAAAGGAGGTGACCCTTCACGGCCTCTTTGGCACAGACCAGTCGAAGATCCGGGTCTTTGTCCGGGAATGTCAGGATGGATACGTTTCCGAAGGTGATTGTGAACTGATCCTGGACACATCGACCAATGAACAGACCATTGTCTGCAAAGGCCTGCCGGATAGCGGTACCGGCTCTGCGGGATATATTGTGGTGGCAGCTGATTACGAGAACGGGAAGTTTGTCCAGAGCAACGCGGTACCGATCACGGCATGGAAGGGGAAGTTCACCTACACCCTGCGGCTGCCGGGCCAGGACCCTGCCGGGAGCGGGTTCGGGCAGATCACCGCTGATGTACTTCTCCGGGGAGATATCCACCGGTCGCGGAAAAAACCCGGCGAAGCGACACAGAGCCGGTTCAGTGCGTTCAAGAATGTCAAGGATCCGGGGACGCCGGCCAAGTTCACCAGCGGGGGGAGCTATACCGGCGGGGACAACGGGTTGACGTACGAATGGCACGGCTCGGGTACGGTTGCACTGGATAATAAGGCGCCCGGGGGGAGGATCGGCATTGCCGGCTGGCACCGTCATTCTATTGATCCAGCCCATCTCAAACTTATAGTCCTCATGACTACTGGCGAGGGTGAGGCACTCCTCGATGTTACGGACAAGGATGGAAAAAAGATTATAACGGATATGATGAGCCCCATCAATTCACTCTATCTTGCAGAGGAGAAGGCGGTCGATGTACCCAATGATTTTCTCCAGAAATCCGTTACGTGGGCGGAGGCAGACGGGAAATACGAAACCTGCTANNTGAAATGGGAGCTGCTGAAGGCGAAGTATGCGCCGGACGAGCAGACGCCGGGGTGAGGACCTCCGGCCGGTACCGGGACCGCGGGCATCTCCCGCGCTTTTCTGCAAGCGTTACCGTCCTGCCGTGACCGGAGGGCAGGCCGCTGTACATGATTGCAGGATTGACGGCTGCCGTTTTTTTCAGGGCGGGGAGGTGAGCGAGCGCCGGGAATATCTTCCCGCAGGTGACTGTTCCATGACCTCCTTCTCATGCATCCGCTATACCTGTGAGCACCTGAATCCCAGCTTGATGTTCGATCCCAGTGTCGGGCGGCATGACCGTTCACATTCTTCATGGGAATCATAGGACTTGTGATCAACGTCACACTCCCATTTGCAGCTGGTATCGGATTTCGCCNNTTTGTTGATGTATTCTATCTCGGCATTATACCCGGCAATCTCGTCATTCCACACATCAACCATGGTCATCGATTCCTTGAAATTCTGGAACTGGCTTCCTTTGCCGGCGTCACTGAGCTGCCGGATGACCCGCTGGCAGGTTGCCCGGTGGACATTTTCATGGGTCTGGAACGACCCCTGGAGACACGGGGTATCCGCGCTCACGACCGTCCCGCAGTCCGTGGTCGTATCGCCGTGTCCCGTGTGCGCCCCATTCGGGAGAGCGGCCTTGATGGCAATCAGGACATTCGCCTGTTCGTCGTTCCATGTCCCTTCATTGTACATCGTCGGTTTCCCGACCTCTGCATCGTGGGCATTGACATCCGCGATCCCGTTCTGGTATTCTGCAATGGCCGCGTTCACCACATTCAGCCGGTTCTCGAGATCATTTATGTCCTTACAGCTGCAGGTCCCCGCCGCCACCGGGACATCCGCGCCGGCCTTATGAGCCTGGTTTACGGACAGGACGGCAAAAATGATTGCGGCGATGGCAATAATCGTAACGATAACCGCAATAATCAGGAGGATCCCGACTCCGTCTTCGTTTGAATTTCCTTCCATATGCAGTAAATGCATGAGCGGTCAGATAATGGTTTTCCCGGCGGACGGATGAACCTGTAAGTGCGTGAATGCGAGGGGAATGGAATGAGGATTCTTTTTAGGCCGGCGAGCCCATGGACGAATGCAGCCGTATCGTCGCGGCACCCGAACGTGCGGATCACCGGTCAGTCGCTATGCGTGGCATCACCAGCGGTGCACGAATGTCCCGGCGGTATCTCTCTAAAAAAATAATCCTTCAAGAAAAAGACCGTTCGGCAGATCGGAAAAGAGATTCTTGAGCTGCAGAAGTCTTTGTAATC
>PMKW01000205.1 GCA_003157895.1 Methanoregula sp.
AAGACATCAAAATACAGGTCTTTTCGTTTATCGGCTATCTTCCTGAGGGTCTGGTACATCGGGAGCTTATAGGGCTCTCCCCCGAAACTGGTGAAGATAGTATTCTGCTCATAGATATACCGGTCCGGATTGAATTCATAGAAGGGGCCGGTGAAACTGTAGCGGTCTTTTTTATTGTCGGGAATCTGGATATTGAATTCACTTATCGTATCCGGAGGCGGGTAATCCGGAATAATGACATGGTCTGCAAAATTCAGGTACCACTGGATAAGAAAATTGAGGGTTTTCCAGACCGGGTTTGTGGTGCCGTTCGGACCGTTAAAATGGTTCTGGTTTGTGATAAAAATAACCGGAACGTGCCGGAACCATGCGGATATAACCCCGCCATACATGGTATCACAGATAACACCGTCAAAATTATAATCGCGGAGGAGCCGGCGGACATTTGCCGCTGATTTCAGCAAGGTCCAGGGGATCCATCGTGACTGCCAGAGTGTCTTTTTCAGGTTGAAGAAACCGTTCTCACCAATAAGGAAGACTTCCCGCGGGGTAAAATGGAGGTGACCGCACGCGTGCTGTTGCATGAAATCAAAGGATTTGCCATAGCCGGCGAAATGAACTTCATGCCCGTGCTGCTGCAGATAATGCCCGAGGTGAAGGGACCGCGATGCATGCCCGAGCCCTTCCCCGCAGACAACAAAAAGGAGTTTCATGGTAATCCTGCCGGCATGATCTCTCTGGTTCTTCGTATCCGGGTACCAGGCCGCTTTCAGGCTGTCGCCGGGGTCTGCTCCATGTATTCTTCAGGGGATTCCGGAATTATGATCCAGGCAATACGGTAAACGATGATACCGATGCCAAGAAAAAGAAGGGTGACGACCACACCGGCCATCCGGATTATCGTCGGATCGACATCGATATGCTCGCCGAGTCCACCGCAGACCCCGCCGGGCATCCGTTCTTTTCTGGAGCGGTATAACCGTTTCATGTACACAAAATGGTAGTGTGAGGATAAAGAATTCGCGTTTTTAAAAGGAGGGGCTGTCATAACCATGTTATGTCCCGGTAGAACCGGATCAAAACCCTATCTGGTTACCGGGCCGGATTCCCACAGAACTGAGATGAGGGCCGTAAAACCCTGCTGCCATACCCGTTCCATGGGTCTTTTAGTGCCGGAAGTGCAAGGTGTGTACAGGAATACTGCATGACCGGGAACGGGAAAGAGATAAAAACAGCAACCTTCGGCGCCGGGTGTTTCTGGGGTGTTGAGGCTGCGTTCCGCAAGGTTCAGGGTGTTACGGCAACTGCGGCAGGATACATGGGCGGATCGACAAAGAACCCGGGCTACGAGCAGGTATGCAGCGGAGAGACCGGACATGCCGAGGTCGTGCAGGTCACCTATGACCCGACGCGGGTGACGTATGATGATCTCCTGTCCGTATTCTGGTCGATCCATAACCCGACCCAGCTGAACCGGCAGGGGCCGGATATCGGGTCGAATTACCGTTCGGTCATTTTCTATCACGATACGGAGCAGGGGCAAAAAGCCCGGAGATCCAAGGAAGAACTCCAGNNAGTTCTGGCGGGCTGAAGAGTACCACCAGCGGTATTTCGAGAAGCATGGGGGTCATGCTGCCTGCGGGATCTGATTCGTTGTGCATCGGGATATTGTTGGGTAATTTTTTTATATACACAAAAGATACCGGGAACAATGCTGTTTTCTGATTTTCTGCAAGTCATCGCTGTCCTGCTGGAAGTCGCAGTTACTCTGGTTGCCGTAGTCATTGCCACCAGGAACAGGAAGACCTATGGCTGGTGCATTGCCGTTACATTTGGGCTCTTTGTCCTCTTTGACATCTGTCGTATTTTTGCCCTGCCTGTGCCGGACATTACCCATGCGCTCATCTTCCTGGTTGCCTGCGGGTCCATGCTCTACGCGATCTGGCTGATATACAGGGATACGGGACAAGCAGCCTGACCCGTCACGGTTGGCCGGAAGACCGCGTGATCGTAAAAACGGGATTGTCCTGGATCATCCGTATTTTGTAAAAGTTTGTCGGGATTTTCAGATGATGGCAGCCAAGGACTGGGGAGTGGGAGCGGGCACGGACCCGGTTTGGATTACCATCTCCCGCAAGCCCGATCGTCACTCGACAAACTGGTGTGTGAGGTTCATGACGTCCCGGTACGGAATTACCCCTGCAAGCCGGTTCTCCTCATCGACAACCGGAATAGAGCGGAACCCGTACCGTGCGAACTCCTTTGCCGCTTCCTTGAGTGTGCTCTCTGTCGACAGCGTGATCACGTTCTCGATCATAACGTCCCGCAGGAATGCCTTATCATCCGCCTGCAGGAGCTCCCTGAGATCGATGATGCCGAGCAGGTGGTCGTTCTCATCGACAACATGGATGTACATGATAACGTCCTTATCCCTGGCGTGGCGTGGATAGTCGTTCTGGACATACTCGACGGTCGTATCCGGGGGGAATTTCAGGATCTTCTGGGTGGTATAGTGGAGGACTTTCTCTTCCTGCCGGTTGAGAATCGCCTGCACTTTCCGTGCACTCTCGGCATTCATGGCGTCAAGAATAACGTGGGCCTCGGAAGACGGCAGGACCGAGAGGATGTCGGCCGCCTGGCCGGGGGTCATGTCGTTGATGAGCTGGACGACCTTCTCCGTGGAGAGCGAGGAGATGATCTCGCGCTGCACCTTCGGCTCTATCTCCTCGAGCGTGTCGGAGGCATGTTCGTTTTCGAGGCTTGAAAAGACCATGACCCGCTGTTCGTGGTCCATCTCTTCAAGGATGTCCGCGAGATCGACCGGGTGGATCTCCGAGAGGTTCTCTTTCAGGATGTTCAGCTTCACGTTGCCCTTGAACCGGCCGATGTTCGTCGGGAGCGGCTGGATGCAGGTCCAGGGGATCATCTGCTCTGCCTCGGGATCGGCAGAGGAATAGAAGACTTTTGCGAGGAAACCCAGCCCGAGCCTCCGGAGACGGGCGGCTTTTCCGGTGTCGACATTCGTAACGTAAAGTTTCTTGTTCCGCAGAACGAGCCAGATGTCGTACACGACCTCGACATCGTTCTCTTCAAGATCGATGACCTTCTTGTCGAGGACGTAGTCGCGGAGGAGGATGACGTCCTCGGCTGGTTCCGCTTCATAGGGTTTCGTGTCGCTGATGGTGACCTCGATTCCCCGGCCGGTGAGGGTGTGGACATGCTCCCACGGTATGAGGAGGGCCGGGTTGCCGAACGACCGGCTCACATACAGGAATCGCACCTCCGGGATTTTTGCCGTCTCCACGATCACGAGATCGTTGAGCGACCCGATCTTCTTCCCGGATTTGAGGACTGGGACATTCAGGATGTCGGAGAGGAGGATCTCGAGGTCCCCCGACATTGCGGCATTGTTCGCCGTTTCCTGCATCATAATACACTCCCATGGATAATCGTCCAGAACTTGTACGCAAGCAGGACTACGAGAAAGATGAGATAGAGCTCGAGTAAGAGAAGGGCGAATTTCGCTCCCCCCGACAGCTGGATTTTTGGTTTTGCGTACTTCTGGTTAATAATCCGGATCTTCCCGGTCGATTCACGGACGATGCTTGCGATCTGTTCCCCGAATTCTCGAACCATGGTTGTCATTCTTTTACCTCCCCTTACCCGAACAGGTTCGGGAACAGCGTGCTGATACCGTATAGTGAAGACAGCACGATGATGCATACAACTATCGTTATGTTGGCGATATTGTCAAAGAGGGTATTTTTATATTTCCCCATGATATCTTCGTTGTTTAAGAGGATGATCAAAAACACCAGCGCTGCCGGCAGGAGGGTCACCGCAACGACCTGCACGAAGAGGGTTATGAGTACCAGGGGGGCTCCCGGGATAAGGACGACGGACCCGGCAGTGATGAGGCCGACAAAGAAGAAGACATAGAACCAGAACGCCTCTTTGACCTTGTANNCAGATCGCCCCGAGGAAGCCGGCATCGAAGAGGCCGATGGCGACAAGCGTCCCCACCCACTGGTGCGTTCCCATGATGACATGGACGGCCTGGCCGGCGCTCTCGATGTTCATTCCGTAAAGGAGGGTCCCGGTTACGATGATCACGAAAACTGCGACGATGATGGTGAAGAAAGCGCCGACAACCGTGTCGAATTTACCCCAAGGGATATCCTTTTCTTTCATGTTCTTGTCGACGACAGCGCTCTGCTGGAAAAAGATCATCCATGGCGCGATTGTTGTCCCGATGTTCGCCATCATGTAAAAGAAGAGCTCGCCATTGAAACCTCCGGGGAAGTTTGGGATGAAGCCGGATCGGATGATATCCGAGACCGAAGGGTGGACGAGCAAGGCGGCCGGGATATAGATCAGGTTGACAAGGCAGAAGGCCATCGTGATCTTCTCCCACGTCCAGTACCGGCCCGACAGGACGATCCCGAACATCACGATAATTACAACAATAACGGTTACGAGGGGTGGGATACCGAAGATGCTCATCGCGGCGGTCATACCGATGAATTCCGTGATGATGGTCAGCCAGTTCACGAGCGTCAGGTCGAGGAGAGAGAACCAGCCCCAGAACGGGCCGAAACCGCTGAAGATCGCCTCCGCATGCCCGTGCTTGGTGACAGCACCGAGGCGCACTGTCATTTCCTGGATGAAATACGCAACGGGACCGAGAAGGATGAGGAACCAGATAAGACTGTACCCGAATTTTGCACCGGTTGCCGCATAGGTGGTGATTCCACCGGCATCGTTGTCTGCGATCATCACGATCATGCCGGGCCCTGCGAGCAGCAGGTAGATCTTGATGGTCTTGATGATCTTACTGTAGTTAAAATAAAACTTCGATAAGAGATCCATTGTTTGCCCTTCTTCCGGTTCGTTTTAGTTCATTGTGTCGGTCATCCCCCCATTCGATCCCATTCGACCGGACGGCAGTTGAAGAAAGTTTTCCCGGATCGCCAGGAACATTTCCTACCGCTCAGCATGTAGATGCCGAATCTTATATAATTACCGCTCGTGGCGGGCTTTTTTTCGCTATTGATGACACCTATGGCCACAGATTTTCATCATCGGCAAAATTCTGTTGCATTTAATCGAACAGAATTCAAAATTGGACAATTTTAATCATTTTTCCGGGAAAATTTTTCGTACGGAAAGCCTCGTATTTCAGGAGAAACACCGGCAAAAGAAGAATGATGGGCCCGCTGAGATTCGAACTCAGGACCTCCGCCATGTCAAGGCGACGTCATAGCCAACTAGACCACGAGCCCGCAATGCCTGATGCTCTATAACATCTGTCCTTGTATTATTAAAAATTAGTGTAAATGAGCGGACATTATGCCCGAACGGCCAGAATAAGACAACGGGCGTTTTCGGATACTTTATTTTCCCGCTCTTACAATCTCTGCTCTGGTATACTATGACAGAAGGAACACCTACCCAGATACAGCTCTTCACCTTCGAGCACGACGCGAGCCGGTTCGAGCTGCTCATCCGTATCGTCTACTGGATCCTTATCGGCATCGTCCTCTGGATTTATGGGATCATTGCATGCATCTGTCTCTTCATCCAGTGGTTCCACATCCTGATCCTCGGGTGCAGGAACGAGGCGCTCTCGAATATTGCGAGAGGATATCTCGAATATACAGTCCATGTCATGCCCTATACGTATTTCATGACGGACAAGCGGCCCGATGTCATGCCGGTTGCGGTGAAGATACTCGAAGAATCCTGACGGATTCTTCTCCTCCGCGGGGTGCCGCGCCGGATCTCATGCGATGAAACAGCTGAAAAGATCCAGGCAGGGGCTGCCCTTTCAGATCACGGGCATATCTTATCCATGGCCGTTTCAGGCAGGATGCACTTAGCCGTGCTTCGCACAAGTACACCGTCCGACCCCCCTCCCCGTTTTTTCTGCGTTCCCTGCAATCATACGGTGTAAAAATCGACATTTTTCTGCCCGGGACTGTATAGTCATGAGGGGGGTCGCTCAGTTGCCTCCCCGGAGTCTCTCTGGAAAAAGTACCGGTATCGCATCTCCTCAGGAAATTGAACACCGCACGGGTGTCCCGTCAGGGTCGTCGAAGAGATCGCTGAAAAATCAGGATTTTTCAATAATTTAAGGGAGATTCGAAATGAGATTCGGATTACTCCCGGATAGTTAATAATTGAATGAAAACGATCTGAAAGCCATTTTTTAAGATAGTAGTAAAATATTCAGATCTTCTCACTTGAAATCCTGGCAAATGTCGCGGTGAAGATCCCAGGCATCCCGCGGATCTCCTCCATGACGCTCTCGGGCACTTCGCTGTCCACGTTCAGTACCATGATTGCCTGGTCGCCGGGATTGATGCGGCCGACCTGCATGCCCGCGATGTTGATGTTCTTCTTCCCGAGGATCGTGGATGCCCGCCCGATGACGCCGGGCTTGTCAAGGTGACGCGAGACGATGACATATCCCTCGGGGATCATGTCCATGGTGTACCCGCCAACCGCAACGATCCGGCTCCGGCCCTTGAAAAAGACGGTGCCACTGACGGATTCCTCGCCCTTGTCGGTCCTGATCTTTATCGTGATGAGGTTCTTGAACCCGCTGGACTCCTGCGTCACGGTTTCGCTGACCGCGATGCCCCGTTCCTTTGCAATGAAATCGGCGTTGACGATATTGACCGGCTGCTGGAGGACCGGGTCGAGAAGCCCCTTAAGGGCGAGCCGGGTAACGTACTTCATGCTGCCGGCATAGGAGGAGAGTTCACCCCCGTAGATACATTCCACTGATGCGAGCCTGCCACCCGCAATCTGGGTGACGAACCGTCCCATCTTCTCGGCGAGCTGGGCATAGGGCTGGAGCACCTCGGCATGCTCGGGCGGGACTATGGGGGCATTCACAACGTACTTCGCGGAACCGCCCTTAAGGACCTCGATGCACTGCTTTGCAACGGACACCGCCACGTTCAGCTGCGCCTCAACTGTGCTTGCGCCGAGATGGGGAGTAACGATAATGTTGTCGAGGGTCAGGAGCGGGGAGTCTGTCGGAGGTTCGGTCTCGAACACATCGAGCGCTGCACCGGCAACCTTGCCGCTCTTCACCGCATCGTAGAGGGCTTTCTCATCGATGATACCGCCGCGGGCGCAGTTGATGATCCGGACACCGTCTTTCATCGTCGCGATACTTTTGGCATTGACGATATGTTTTGTCTCGGCAATCAGGGGCGTGTGGACGGTTATGACATCGGCTACCCTGAAGAGGTCGGTCATGGACATCATCCCGACGCCAAGCTGGGCAGCCCGCTCCTTGGTGATGAACGGATCGTAAGCAACGACCTTCATGTCCATCGCGATCGCCCGCTTGGCAAGCTCCCTGCCGATCCGGCCAAAGCCGACGATACCCAGCGTCTTCTCGTTCAGTTCATTACCCATGAACTTGGAGCGCTTCCACTCCTTCTTCTTGAGGCTCGCATTCGCCTGCGGGATGTTGCGGGCGAGCGAGAGCATCATCGCCATCGTATGCTCGGTTGCCGCGAGGGTGTTGCCTTCCGGTGCATTGGCAACGATGATCCCGCTGCGGGTGGCTGCATCAACATCGATATTGTCTACACCGACACCGGCACGCCCGATGAACTTCATTTTCTTTGCAGCCTCGATCACCCTGGCGTTGACATCGGTACCGCTGCGCACCAGCAGGGCATCGTAGTCCCCGATAATTTTGCAGAGCTCGTCTTCCGCAAGGCCGGTTCTGACGTCAACGTCAACGGCCGCCCTGAGGATTGCAAGCCCTTCTTCCGCCAGCGGATCGCTGACGAGCACTCTTGCATTTGCCATAAAAACCCATATATTATCTGCGCCGGACTTAAAGAGGGTTATTCTTTTTAAAAACGGGGCAGGCGCTTTTTTTCCGCCCGGAAAAACGGTGTGTTTCCCGCAGGATTCCTGCCGCTTTACGCAACACCCGATGATAATAATTAAACAGGGGGGCGGCAAGATCATAAGTGGTGCGAGCATGAAAGAAGTGCCCAATATACTCTGGCTCGAGGAGATCCGGAAGGAGGATATCAGTTCTGTCGGCGGCAAGGGGGCCTCCCTGGGGGAGATGGCGTCCATCGGCCTTCCCGTACCCAAGGCCTTCGTGGTCACCGCCCAGGCCTTCCGCAGGTTTCTGGTAGAAACCGGCCTTGAAAAGAAGCTGTTCAGTGCCTATGACAAACTCGATGTCGAGGATAACGAGGCACTTGAAAAGGCTGCCGATACGGCAAAAACCATGGTGCTCAGGGCAAAGATGCCCCCGAAGATCCGGGACGAGATTAAGGCGGCATACAAGAAGATGAACGGGGGAAACCTGATCGTTGCAGTCAGGTCGAGCGCCACTGCTGAAGACCTGCCGGACGCGAGCTTTGCCGGTCAGCAGGAGACCTATCTTAATATCAAAGGGGAGGCTGCACTCATCGAGGCCGTGCAGAAGTGCTGGGCATCGCTCTACGGGGCACGGGCCATTTACTACCGGGCAAAACAGGGGTTCGACGACCATACGGTCAATATCGCCGTCGTGGTCCAGCAGCTCGTTCCCTCGGAGAAAGCAGGCGTCATGTTCACCTCCCACCCGATCACGGGAGAGCCCTTAACCATTATCGAGGGCTCGTGGGGCCTTGGCGAAGCGGTTGTCTCGGGTTCGGTTTCCCCGGACAAGTACGTCTTCGACCAGCGGTCCGAGAAGGTGGTGGACACGCTCATCTCGAACAAGAAAGTCGAGATCATTGCCGACGGGGACCATGGCACGAAGCTGGTGGACATATCTCCCGCCCGGCAGGACGCAGAAGTCCTCGCAAACGAGGAAGTGGCAAAGCTCGCCATGTACGGCAAGATCGCGGAGGATCATTACGGCATTCCGCAGGATGTGGAATGGGGTATCGTCGCAGGGACGTTCTATATCCTCCAGTCCCGGCCGATCACGACCATCGGGAACAATAAGGAGGCAAAAGGCATGACAGGACAGAAACAAAGTGCAAAGATTCTCGTGCAGGGACAGGGGGCGGCTCCCGGTATTGCCTCCGGCAGGGTCGTCATTATCCGGGATGTCAAGGATACCGGCTCGGTAAAGGAGGGCGACATCCTTGTCACCCGGATGACGAACCCGGATATGGTGCCGGCCATGCGCAAGGTCGCTGCCATTGTAACTGACGAGGGAGGAATGACCTGCCATGCGGCGATCGTCAGCCGGGAACTGGGCACCCCGGCCGTGGTCGGCACGAAGACGGCAACGAACGTGCTGAAGAACGGGCAGCTCGTCACCGTTGATGGGGAGATGGGGCTCATCTACGAAGGCGCGATCGCACAGGCTGCCCCGGCACAGGCTGGAGCCGCCACCCCGCAGGCCGTCACCGGCCATGCACCGATCATTACTGCGACAAGCATCAAGGTGAACGTCTCCATCCCCGAGGCAGCGGCACGGGCAGCGGCAACCGGCGCAGACGGGGTCGGGCTCCTCCGGATCGAGCACCTGATCCTCGGGCTCAACAAGACACCCGGCTGGTTCATTGCAAACAATAAGGAGGAGGATTTCGTCAAGGAGCTCCACGACGGCATCAANNATCGTACTCGACGCGTTCCCGGGAAAAACCGTCTGGGTTCGGACGCTCGACGCCCCGACCGACGAGTTCCGGAACATGAAGGGCGGCGAGAACGAACCCCACGAGCACAACCCGATGCTCGGCTGGCGGGGAATCCGCCGCGACCTCCAGAGCCCGGACCAGTTCCGCCTGCAGGTGGAGGCGTTCAAACAGCTCTGGAAAGAAGGCTACGAGAACCTCGGCATCATGTTCCCGATGGTCTCCCACCCCGACCAGTTCATCCTGGGAAAAGAGATGATGCGGGGCTGGGGCGTGGATGTCGACCATGTCACGCTCGGCATCATGATCGAGATCCCATCGAGCGCGATCATGATCGAGGACTTCATCAAGGCCGGCATAAAGTTCGCCTCATTCGGCACCAATGATCTGATCCAGTACACCCTCGCTATCGACCGCAACAACGAGAATGTTGCGGACATGTACAATCCCCAGCATCCTGCCGTGCTCTCCCTCATCCACAACGCAATCCAGACATGCAGGGCTTATAATGTCGAGTGCTCGATCTGCGGGCAGGCAGGTTCCGATCCGAAGATGGCCGCATGGCTTGTCGAGCATGGTATCACCAGTATTTCTGCCAACATCGATGCCATAGCAAAAATCCGCGAAGCAGTTGCCCGCATGGAGAAGCGGATCATCTTGGAAGCTGCGAGAAGCCGCGATGCTGAATAAGGGTCTGACTGAAGAAGAACTCTTCACCTTTTTTGCCAGAAAGAAGAGCGAGGATCTCGATTACGACGTTATTTTAAGCTCCATGTGTACCGTCCCCCATGCCGTTGCTGTTCGGGCACACTGCATGTTCATGGAAACCAACCTTGGCGATCCCGGCCTTTTTCCCGGTACTGCCTCGCTTGAACAACTCCTTATCCGCCGGTTCGCTGCTCTCTTCCATTGCCCGGGGGCAGGGGGATATGCCACGAGCGGGGGTACGGAGTCCAATATCCAGGCACTCCGGCTCGCGAAAGCACACAGAAACGACAGGACAGCACCGAACATCATCGTGCCCGAGTCCGCTCACTTCTCGTTTAAGAAGGCCTCCGATATCCTTGGCCTCGAGATGCGCCGGGTACCGCTCACAAAGGATTTCCGGATGGACGCAGACCTTGCCGCTGAGCAGGTCGACAGGGACACCATTGCCCTCGTCGGAGTTGCCGGTACCACGGAGTACGGCATGGTGGACCCGATAGCAAGCCTCGCAACAATCGCCCGCCAGCACGACCTCTTCTTCCATGTCGACGCAGCATTTGGCGGGATGGTGATCCCGTTCCTCGACGACCCGGTCCCGTTCGATTTCGCTGTCCCGGGGGTCGCGTCCATTGCCGTTGACCCGCACAAGATGGGAATGAGCACCATCCCGTGCGGCTGCCTCCTCACCCGCGAGCCGGACCTGCTCTCCACTCTCAATATCGACACCCCCTACCTCACCGTAAAACAGGAATACACGCTTGCCGGCACCCGCCCCGGTGCACCGGTGGCAGGCGCCCTCGCGGTCATGGACTACCTCGGCAAGGAAGGGATGAGGGCTGTCGTAGCCGGGTGCATGAAGAATACGCAGCGGCTGATCGCCGGGATGGAAACATTTGGTATCCCTCGGGCTGCAACCCCGGACGTGAACGTCGCGACCTTCGTCTGCGACAAGGCACGGGTGCCCGGGCAGTGGAAAGTCTCGTGGACCTGCCGGAAGCACCTCCGGATCGTCTGCATGCCCCACGTGCANNATCCACCCGATCACCGACGGGGTACCGATTGTCGAACCCGCCCTGCTCCGCGATGTCTGCAACGCGATGGTCAAGGTGCTGGACTTAAACAACGTGGACAAGATCGTGGTCGTCGAGGCGATGGGTATCCATATCGGCGCCGTACTCTCGACCATGACCGATATTCCGATGACCGTCATGAGGAAACGGGTGTACAACCTGCCGCACGAAGTTCCCGTCCACCAGACGACCGGCTACTCGAAAGGCGAACTCTACCTGAACGGGGTGTATAAAGGCGACCGCGTGGTCATCATCGACGACGTCGTGAGCACCGGGGGGACGATGCGGGCGCTCCTGCAGGCCCTTGATATTGCCGGTGCTGAGGTGGTAGATGTCTGTATTGCGATCCAGCGGGGCAGCCCCGATATCGGCCGGCCATACAAGTCCCTCGTGCAGATCGAGGTGGACGACAGGGTGCATGTTGTCAAACGATATCTCTGACCTTGTCCGGCAGTTGCGGGAACGGGGGGCACAGAAAGTCGCTCTCCAGTTTCCTGCCGGCCTGAAACGACGTGCCGCTGAATATACCTCTGCTCTGAAGAGCGCTGGGTTCGACGTCATCATCAGCGGCGATCCCTGCTACGGCGCCTGCGACCTCGCGCTCGACACCCTTGCATCTGCGGACGTGCTCGTCCACGTGGGCCATGCACCGGTCGATAAACAGGACCGGGTCATCTTCCTGCCATACGAGGTTGATTTTGCTATGGCGGTGCTGGGAAAAGCCCTCCCGCTCCTTGAGGGGGAAACGACCGGCCTGGTCACCACCGTCCAGCATGTCCACCTGGTCCCGGCGATGGAATCGTTCCTGAAGGAGCAGGGCATCGATGTCCGTGTTGCGGAAGGACGGGGGAGAACGCCCTTCCGGGGTCAGGTGCTCGGCTGCTGTTTTACCACGGCAAAGGAAACAGGAGCAGCTCAGATCCTCTTTGTCGGTACCGGGCTCTTCCACCCGATAGGCATCGCACTCTCGACAGGTGCCCGCGTCGTAGCACTCGATCCCCTGACGGGAACGGCACAGGAGGTGAAGGGGGATGCCCTCCTCCGGAAACGCTTTGCCGTCATTGTGAAAGCCCGCGGGGCAAAGAGCATCGGTATCATTGTCAGCACCAAGAACGGACAGAGCCGGATGGACCTTGCCCGGCACCTCGCTGCGTTCTCCCCCCATGCCGTGATCGTGACTATGAACGAGGTGAGCCCGGACGAGCTCCTGAATCTTGGGTTTGACTGTTATGTGAACACCGCCTGCCCCCGGCTTGCCTACGACGACCAGGTGCGGTTCCCCGTCCCCGTCCTCTCCCCGCAGGAGTTCGAGATCCTCTGCGGGCTCAGGAGCTGGGACGAATACGAGATAGACGAGATCAAATAATAAAATGAAAGAAAGAACTAAAATGATTGCAGGTAATCAATTTATTAAGTAGGGTCTAGACTTCCTTGGGAGAAAATATGATAAAAACGCTTCACCTTGAAAATTTTAGAGGAATCGAGAAAGGGGATATTGAATTTGGAAAAATCACAATATTAACCGGGCCCAACAATAGTGGAAAATCTAGTATTATTTACGCCCTTTTTGCTCTAAAAAACATTGTTTTGAATTCAAATCAAAGCATTGACGGATTTTTAAATTTAGGTTTTCTGAATCTTGGTGGATTTAAAGAGACTGTTTTTGGAAAACATGATAACAAAAACATATCAATCGAAATTGGAGTGGAAGAAAATAATATCGAAAGTACTTATACTGCACTAATCGGCAAAATCAATTCAAAATTGAGCCTTGAAACGAAAAAACCCTATCCATTGTCTTTTAATTTGGATGTAAGCTTCCCATATCCAGCAAATGCAAATACGGGATTGGAATTTTCAGATAAAAATAGTAATTTGGCAGCAAACATTACTTGGAATGGGATGACCCCAACGATTAATCAAACTACGAAAATTTTAGACAATGATGCAACCAATGAAAAATTTGTTAATAATATTGCGAAATCGATTAATCTGCCAATTGAAGAATTGAGGGCTATTGATTTTGTCCCATTAAGGAGAGGTTTTATCAAACCGATTTATTCATCAGTACCTCTACAACAACAGCTTTTAACAGAGGATGAATTAGCTACATTATTAGCAACAGATAGAGATCTTGAAGGAAAAGTAGGCATTTTCTTAGAACAGATCGTTGACAGACGTTTTAATGTGCGTGTTCCGCTTGGAACTGCCACCTTCAACCTTCAAACAACAGATAGTAAAACAGGTTTGGTTTGTGATCTCGTAAACGAAGGTTTTGGGACTAATCAATTAGTCACGATTTTAACAAAATGTCTAAGAAAAGAGATGCAAACAATTTGCATAGAAGAAACAGAAATCCATCTGCATCCAGAATTAATGGATAAACTTGTATCAGTATTTATCGATATTGTAAAAGAAGAAAATAAAAATTTCATTATCACTACTCATAGTGAACACATCGTACTCTCGTTATTGAATAAAATCGCCCAGAAAAAGATCAAAACCGAGGATGTACGTATATATTATCTCTCGAAAGATAAAAAACGAACAAAAATTGAAAAACAAGAAATTAATGAACGAGGACAGATATCAGGAGGTTTAAAGGGATTTTACGAGACTGAATTAAAAGAAGTCCAAAATTTTTTCAACACTTCTGAGGCAAAATAAATGGAAATTGTTTTAAATGAATGGCTATTGCATTACTCAAAGTATGATGCAGAAAAAGAAAAAAAAGAACTTGTATATCGGTTTATAACTTGTATCAAAAAAAAGGATATTAAAATAATAATCAATTGGGAATGTCCATTTATTAAAAAATTTCAACTTTTGTGGGACGCTTCAAAACAGGATCAAGTATCCAGTGCATTATTTAAAACTCTTAATTACCTGATGCTGAATTCTGAAAAAGTAAAATATACAGAATTTGATGATATACGCACCATTCCAAAAGAAATTGTCGATTTATGCCCGGATGATGATTTATATTTGATGCAATTAGCCTACCATTCACAGGAACGGATCATTATAACTAAGGATATTCGAATTTTTGAAAAATTCAAAGAACGAGCCGAAATAAAATTTCTAACTCCCGAAGATTTTTTAGAAAGATATAGTGGTTCATGATGAAACTGAAGCACCTTGAGATGGCCCTCCAGCGCCTTGCCGGGTTCTCCCGCCCGCAGGCAGCGCTCGAACAGTACCAGACG
>PMKW01000155.1 GCA_003157895.1 Methanoregula sp.
CACGATAGCATACAGGTAATATAACACAATCGCAACCGGGGGATGCCATAGCGGCGGGGGCAGAGCCCCGCGTCATAATTAATATCAAATGATTTCCACAGAGCTGTTCTTCCCCCGTCTCACCCCTGCGGGATTCGACACTCCCGGGAGGTCCTGAAGCGTTCCCCTGTTGAAATTAAAACCGGCGGGAAAAAAATATGTTTAATACTATGTTTCCTTCCTGCTGCATTCGCAATTATGTCTTTTCCAGAAACGCAATAACTTCCTTAATATCCGGCACCGAATGCACCGGGTAGATCTTCACGAAAATTACCTTCTGGTTTTCGTCCACGATGATATTGGCCCGCTCGGAGAACCCGTTCTCGTCCCGGAAGATGCCGTACTTCATGGCTGCTGCCCCGTGCGGCCAGAAATCGCAGAGGAGCGGGGTGTGCGTGATATTCAGGCTCTTTGCCCATGCCTGCTTGCAGGGCCGGGAGTCGACGCTGATGCCGACCGGCACGCAGTTCAGGGAATGGAGCACGTCGCGGTTTTTCTCGAGCGATACCATCTGGGCTGCGCAGAAATCCGTCCATGCGAGCGGGTGGAAGGAGAGGAGCACGCGTTTTTGAGCCTGCTCGTAGAGGTCGAAGGTCTTGTCGTCTGAGTCTTTCAACGAGAAGTTCCGTGCCGGATCGCCGGGTTGTACCATGGGTGCCTGTATCATGGGATCACTATGATGGTGGTGTTGTACCGCAAGGTGATGAGCGTTTGGATAGGGGCAGGAACCCCGGCTGGAATGGTCATGGCATATTTTTCCCCCTCCGACCCCCCCTGCACCAAAACAGCAGGTCATTCAGCATTTTATATCGTAAAAATATGCAGGATCCCATAAAAAATCCAGGGGATGGATGGGGGGTCGGATGGTGTACTCTGGATCCAAACCGGTTTTTCCGGTTTTAATAATGTGGATTTTTCCGGAGATAATTCCGGATTGCTTCTGGTCCGGTGCAGAAAGCAAACTACACCGCCAGACCCCCTCTGTTCCTGCAGTCTCCGGCTACCCGGGGTGCACCCTTCCCACCGATACTCTCATATCGGACGGTACGAAACATGCCAGTGATACAATGACCGAAGAATTTTCCGATATCCCGGTGTTCATGGAGCAGATGGCGGAATCGATCCGGAGGTCGACCGCAGGGCTTGACAAGGCCCAGACATCCGCATTTTTCCAGCGGATGCTTGCGGTAAAACGGGTCTACGTTGCCGGCGCAGGCCGGTCCGGCCTCATTGCCAGGGCATTTGCCATGCGCCTATTGCACCTGGGCTTTGATGTGTATGTTGTCGGGGAGACGGTCACGCCGGCGCTGCAACCGTCCGATGCTCTGGTGGTCTTCTCGGGATCGGGCGAGACCCACTCGATGGCAACGATCTGCAGGACGGTCAGTGACCTTGGGGGAAGTGTCTGTCTCATCACCGCATCGCCGGACTCGACGATGAGCCGGATTGCAGACTGCGTGGTGAACCTCGGCGATCTCACCGGGTATTACCGGGGTGACACATCCACGTTTGAGGTGCGGCAGATGACCGGGCAGTACCGGTCGGTTGCGTCCGCATTTGCCCCGCTGGGCACGCTGTTCGAGACCCTTGCCCTGGTGTTCTCGGATGCGGTCATCTCGGCCCTGATGGAAGCAAAAAAAGAGGGAGCACCGGAACTGAAGGGGCGGCTCACGAATATGGAATGAGGAAATCCGGCGTGTTCCTCATGCCTGGTCCCTGCCGGGAACCCGATCCCGGTTTTTTTCCCGCATTGGTACGTTACGGTACTTGATGAGGTCCTACAATCAGGTACCTGATGATGAAATCAGGATGGATCCTCATCATTGCAGCGGGCTGCATCATTGTTGCGGGAGTCGCCATCCTTCTTATCGGCAATCCCTCACCCCGATCCGGCCCGCCATCCGGGGAACCCGCAACGCTCCCCGCGGTCGAAGTCAGGTCGTACCAGGGAAAAGACCTCTCGTCGGTCAACGACTTCCATGAAAATTCCATCAAAGGTCCCCAGTATGTCAACAGTTCCGGGTATCGTCTCACCGTCACCGGGCTGACCAATACGACTGACGTCTATACCTACGGCGAAGTCCTGGAACAATACCCCCATTATTCCAAGGTGGTCACCCTCCATTGTGTCGAAGGCTGGGATGCAACCATCCTGTGGGAAGGCATCCAGGTCAGGGACCTCATCCGCCATGCAGGGCCGGACCCCCGTGCAAATACCGTGATATTTACTGCATACGACGGGTATACCACATCGTTTCCGCTTGACTACCTGATGAACCGGGATATCATCATGGCCTACCGGATGAATAACATCACCCTTCCTGCCGAACGGGGGTATCCCTTCGAGCTGGTGGCGGAAGACAAATGGGGATACAAGTGGATCAAGTGGATCGAGAAAATTGAGCTGACCGATGATCCCACCTACCAGGGATACTGGGAACAGCGGGGATATTCAGACAACGGGGACCTGAACGAGAGTTTTTACTCCTTCTGATGGTTGTGTCCAGCCGTTGCAGGGAACCCCTTTTTATGGTTTATCCGGTATCCCGGCAAGCACTTTTTTCGTCATCGAAAGGATCCAGGCGCGGTTCAGGAACAGGTGAATGGCGACAAGGAAACAAAGGATAATCCCAGTCCAGTCATGGATATCGCTCATAAGCGCCAGGGGAAGGACAAGACCCGTTAACCCGGATGCCCGCATAAAGGGCGTGAACTTGAAGATCCCGGTCACAGCACAGCACAGGAGCGTGATCCCCATGAAAACGTCCACGCCCCACTTTATCACCTGCTTGCTTGCAGCCATCACATATCCCGTAAGCGGGATATGGCGGGCTAGGTTAAGGATATTACGAAAGGAGCAGATCCCCCGTCAATAAATCCCGGCCCGGTCACCGGTTCACGGTTTTCCTGTTCCCCTCATAGTGCCCCCGACGGAAGTCCTTGTTTTTCCCGGGGCCGGAAAATAAACGGGAGAATTCTGCACCCGGCACGGTCTGCACGAATTTACTTCAGTACCGGCAGGGTCCCGGCAAACTCCCTTACTTTGGCCGCAGCATCCGGCCGGAGCGGTTTGCCGTGGCCAACGAGCAGGGTGTCGAATTCAAGCGAAGCGATCCTCCGGATGGACTGCCTTGATCGGGGCAGGTCCATCGTGAACCCGGCCGGGCCCTCAGAGAGGGAAGTGCCGTCCGAGCGGATCGTATCGCCGGCAAAGAGCGTTTTTGATGCCTCATCTAAAAGCCCGATGCTGCCGGGCGTGTGCCCGGGGAGATGGATGCAGGTGAGGCTATCGATCCTGTCGCCTTCCTTAAGGATGATATCCGGCGTAAATGTTGCAGGCTTCAGGGTGGTAAACCCCCGCAGGAGAAGGCCTCTTAAGCCCGGGTGCCGCGGGAGCGGGATCTGACCCGAGACATATCCGGCGTCGGCTTCATGGATGGCGGTTTTCAGGGCAGGTGCCGCCTTCTTCAGCTCGCGGACCCCGCCTGCATGGTCGATATGGTAATGGGTGATGATGACGGTCGTGATCTCCCGGGGTTCGCGGTGGAGAATATCCCGGATATAGGCCAGGATCTTCTTCCCGCTCCCCGGGATTCCCGTATCGATGACAACAAGCCCGTTGCGGATGAGAACGTAGGCGTTGCCATTGACCCCGTCTACCTGGTGGATTTGCGGAACAATCTCCATGACCGGAGTTTCAGGGGCTGGGTGATAAAATGGTTTCGGGTCGGGCAATCGTTTTAAAAAAACTGCTCTGGAGAAATCATCTGATATTAATTATA
>PMKW01000146.1 GCA_003157895.1 Methanoregula sp.
TCGGCTGTTTCCGGTTTCCGTACCGGAACCTTCATCTCTCCGAGAACCGAATCGAGGGACTGGCCCCGGATGACCCGGGCGCGGACCTCGTCGAGGTCATGCCCTGGCGGTATGCGTTTTAAAAGGTTCTGAAACTTGTGCCTGTACTGGCGGTACGCATCCAGAGCCGCCGAGAGGGCGTCCCGTTCATGGTCGTTGGCGTACGGAAACGGGGCGGTCAGCTCCACTTTCGTGTCCACGCTGACATCCTGTTTTGGCACGAACGCGATGGCGGAAAATGCCCGGCGGATCTTCTCTACCGAGTACGGCATCTCCTGCACGTCGGTCGCAACGATAAGGGGCTTTCCCACCTTGTAAAGCGATTCGATCACGTCCGACATGGTCATCTGCCGGGAACTTGCAAGGTGGAGCAGGTTGCCGTCAAGGTCAAGTGCGGCTGCTGCCGTTGTCGTGCCGGGATCAATACCAACGATCAGGTACCGGGGTTTAATCGAGAGCGGCCGAAACCGGATGCGTTCGAGCCGTTTCCCGTGTATCCGTACCTGCACGTCGGCCCCCCGGTAGGTCGGTACCGGTACCTGGTCGCGGGTCGCGAACACCCGGAATGCCACCCGGCTGCACCCGCCAAACGCCTTGGTCTCCTTCTTCTCGTACCGGAGACCCGCTGCCACGAGGGCCATCTCGATTTCGCGGCCCTTCAGCTGCACGGCGCCATGCATCTTGCGCACGTACCGGTTCTGGCTCCACCCGCCCTTTCCCGGAGAGCGGTGGCGGCTCACCACCACCTCGCTTTCGTTTTCAAAAGCGATCACCTCGGCTCCGGCCCCGAGCGACGCCACCTGAGCCGTAGTTCGGGCTTCGGCAAACGGGTCAAAACGGTTGAAACTGATATTGAACCGGGCTGCAACCTTCCCGAGGGTCTCCTTACGCTCCCCGCCGGTTACCTGAACGAGGCGGGTCTGCGGAGGCAACCCCTGCAGGAAGAAATAGAGTTCGCGCTGGTCCGCTGCGATCTCCTGTAGGCTGTCCACGGCAAGGATATCCGGCCGCTCGTCCGTCAGCATCCGGAACAGGCGGAACATCGAGACCTCGCTCTCGCTCTCGATGATCCCGCCGTCCATCCGGACAAGGGCATACATCGGGCGGCGGGAACGGGACCGTACCGAACCTTTGATGATGTCGATACCAAAGACCTTCAGCCGGTCACGCATCGGATCGCATCCTTTCGGTCATAGGCTACCCGGTATTTTCTCTCGAAATAGGTAAGGATGTTGTCGATGTCCCGTTCAAGGATAACCTGCGCGTTCTGGTGGCCGGTCTCCATCCATTGGGGCCAGTCGATGATGACGCATTTCCCATCTTCCATGAGGATATTGTACTCGGAGAGATCGGCGTGGATGATGCCGGCATGGTAGGCTTTCTGAACATTTTCCAGGATCTCTTCGAACACTTCGCCCGGCGCATCGAGCCGGCACCGGTTCAGGTTCTGCCCGTCAACAAGCGACATCACGACGGTATGCCGGTTCTGGTCGATCGGCAGGGGCACACTGACGACGGGGTGCAGGGTTGTAAGGGCAAGATACTCCCGTTCCGCGGACTTCTTTGAGGCAATCAGCCATGGGCAGTGCCCTTGTTCGGGCATGTACTCGCGGTTGAGCCGTGCTGACGAAAACGAGCGCCCGCCAACCCGGTGGAACTTGATCGCAACCGGCCCAAGCCCGAGGGCATCGTAGACCACGGACTCCTTCCCCTCGCCAATCTGGGTCCCAAGGGCCGAAATGGTGCCCTTCCGGGTCAGGGTGGCAAGCGCGAGGGTATCGTAGCCTCCGAATACCAGAGCGTACCCGTCATAGGGCACCGGGTTGAACCGGATCATACCCCACTCCATCAGGCGGGAGATCCGGTAGTTGATCTCGGACTCCGAAAGTTTTGTTGTCGTCTTCAGCATTTCCATAGGTACCCATGAGTATCGCTTCATCCCGCGTTCAAGCGCAAGGAGGATGGTTTTCTCATATTTGTTCAGGGAGCGGATCCGGTCCGCGGCGACGACCATATCACCAGAGTGGTTATGTGCCAGACTATAAAATCACATCTTCGGGTGCAACCCTGACCGGGCCATCACAACCTTAAACATCTCTTATCTGCCAGAATAAAAAAGGAAAAAATTCATGCAGTGCGATAAGTGCAGAGATGATGCTGTCCTCTTCCAATCATACTCGGGACGGCACCTGTGCGGGCGACACCTCATGGCGGACATTGAGATCCGGGCAAAACGTTCCATCCGTGCGCACCGCTGGATGAGCTCCGGGGACCATATTGCCGTAGTGATTTCCGGGGACAAAAAGAGCGGTGCGCTCCTCTCCTTCATGAAAAAACTGACTGCCGACCGCCGGGACATCCGGCTGAGCGCAATGCCATCCGGTGGAGCGGTTAGCGGAAAGAGCGCCCGGTCAGCTGCCCTGAAGGTTGCTGCATTGCTCCGGATACCCTGCCTGGGAGCGCTGTCGCCAGACGGGTCCTTGGCAACTGCACAGGAGAGTATCACAAAGATTGCGCAGGGATTGTCGCTTGACGACATCGCGCAGGGTGTGCTGGCGCAGTTTCTTTTTGGCGATGCCGGTCGTCTCGTACATCCCTGGCCGACTGGAAGCAGCCCGTTCCCCGTTATCTGTCCTTTCATTGCCGTCCCGTCGGAAGAACTCGACCTCTACTGGGACTGCCAGGGTACAGGGATCGATCTGGTACCAGGAACTCCCTCCCGCGAGGGTCTGCAAAAAGACATAAATGCATTTCTCGAGGAGTACTCCCCTCGCCACCCGGCAACAAAATTTGCACTCCTGCATCTTTGGGAACAGCTCAGCAAGTGGAATGCAGCTACACTACCCTTCACGGATACTGACGGGCGTGACAGCGGAGACGGGATGCACGGCATGAACCGTTTTTGCTGTGGGGTGACGGGCCGTGGTTCATAAACGACGCGGACGGGTCTGGCGGGCAGTCCGTAATTCGCCCGGTATCCAGATCACCCTCTATTTCGTGGCCTTTGCACTGCTCATTGCTCTTTATACCTATATCTTCCACCTGTTTTATCCGGTTCTTGAGAACAAGCCGCTCTCGTGGGCCAGTGCCCTGCTGTTTGTCGTCGATTCCATGACAACGGTTGGGTCTGGGCTCCCGCTTACAAACGACATGACGATGCTGCTTGCCATCCTGACTATGATCTCCGGGGTTATCATGATCTTCATGGTGGTACCGCTCCTCCTCGCCCCGTTCCTGACTACCCTTCTCGCACCCACCCCGCCGAAAAAGACGCCCCACGTGCTGACCGGGCATATGGTCGTATTCGGGTACGATGAGCTCACCCGTTCAATCGTTGACAGCCTGATGATCTCGGACCATGACATCGTTATCATCGAGCAGGACAAAGCAACAGCCTTCGAGATCGCAACCCGGTACAGGAAACAGGCATATGTTATCTGGGGAGGTTATACCGACCCGAATACGTGGTCGGCAGCCCACATTGCAAACGCTCACTATATTGTGATCTGCAAGGATGAGCGACAGACTGCGAGCATCGTACTCGGTATCCGGCCGGTAACAAAAGGAAAGATCATCTCAGTCGTGGATAAACTGGTCTTTGACCGGTATCTCCGTTATGCAGGTGCAGATTATGTTCTTTCTCCCAAACATAGCACCGGAAAAATACTGGCACGCAACGCGATCCTCAATTCAAGCAGCGGTGAAGAACAGGACATCCCTGGACTGGACAGGATAAAAATAAATGTGAATCATACGGCAGAACAGGAGCTCAGGCTGATCAATATTCCGGTTGTTTCCGGGTGCAGCGCCACCACCAAATCCCTTGGAGATCTCGACCTCTATGGACGGTTCGGCATCACCGTTCCCTTTCTCTGGAAAGACGGGAAATTCATTCCGGATCCTGCCCGGGATATGGTCATCGATACCACAACATCGCTGTTCCTCTTTGGCAGAGCTGAATCCATCGTTACCGCAATACGGGAGGCGTTCAATAATGATGGCTGTAGAGATGCTCTTGCTGTGATCGCAGGGTTCGGAGATGTTGGTGCAGGTGCCTACCAGGAACTCCGTGCATCCGGCATTTCCTGCATTGTTGTCGATTCGAAACTGCAGGGTATGGAACAGGTAATCGGGAATGCCGAAGATGAGGAGGTACTCAAAAAGGCGCACATAGAAAGGGCGCAATTCTGTATCGTTGCACTGAACGATGACGATGTCAACATTTTCACCACGCTCATGGCCCGTAACCTCAACCCGGTTATTCGCATCCTCTCCCGTGCCAACGAGCCGGCTTCCGTTAAAAAGCTCTACCGGGCAGGGGCAGATTATGTTGCCCTCCTTCCCATGATCGGGGGGCAGACCATTGCCCGGATCGTGCTCGAAGGGCAGGTGACTGTCCTCCTTGACCTGCCGGATGGCGACATCGTCGTGATGAAGCGGGTGGGAAAAAACCGCCCGGGGTCTGTCGGGAGTTATTGTCGGAAAACCGGTGTCCGTATTCTCGGTATTGAGAGCGCCGGCCGATCCGTTGTCGCACCCGGCCCGGATGAAATGCTCCTTACCGGGGATGATGTCATTGCTGTAGGGGATACCGAACAGTTGAAAAAGTTCATTCATCAATTATAACCTTATGCAATGTTCAGCCGGGGACATCGGATGCAGGATGGGGCAGGTGGAGCAGATGATCCGGTACGCGTACTGGAACAGCGGATGCAAAGGAATTCTCATCGGTATGAGCGGGGGCCTGGACTCGGCAGTGGCCGCCACGTTCTGCTGCCGGGCGGTCGGGCCGGGCAAGGTACTTGGCCTCTCCCTCCCCTCTGCCGTGAGTACCAAAAAGGACTGCGAGGACGCAACCGCACTCTGCACCATGCTCGGCATGGAGCACCTTATTATCAGCATTGAGCCGATGCTCTCAGGGTTCCGGCAGATCCCCGGGTTTACCGAATCGCCCTACCTGCTGGGCAACCTGATGGCACGGATCCGGATGACCGTCCTGTATTACTATGCCAACCGGGATAACCGGCTTGTCTGCGGAACCTCGAACAGGAGCGAGTATCTGCTCGGTTACTGCACCAAGTTCGGTGACAATGCTGCGGATATCCAGCCCATCCTCCACCTGTACAAGTCAGATGTGTATGTCATGGCAAGGGAACTCGGGATCCCGGATTCTATCCTGAAAAAGACACCGTCCGCCGGCTTATGGGAAGGCCAGAGCGACGAAGGTGAGATCGGGCTCTCGTATGACCAGATCGATACTTCACTCCGGGCACTGGATGACCAGAGCTGGCAACCGAAGAATGCGATCGAGGAGAAGGTGCTTACACTGGTGAAAAAGAGCGGGCACAAACGAATGGGCGCACCTAACCTTTTAGCAGTGCCTCAAAAACCGGACGGTACCGCTCCGGGAAATTGAGAAACGCAAGGGCATCCCCGTTCCCGACGAGGTCATAGAGAGGCCCTTTGCAAAACCGCTGAATATCCTGCCGACAGCTTGCCCCCAGCCTGCGGACAGGGGTGACATGCCCGTAGGCCGGGTTCCTGACCAGGGTGCCGTCCGACAACTCATACCAGGCAGCACCATGCTTGGCCTCGTACTCCCCGTACTCGCTCTCGAACACGGTGGAAACAATATTAGCCATGGAAAGTGTCTGGTCCGGGGACGGATTGATAGTAATATGCCCGTAATCCGGGGGGATGATGACCAGGTCTCCGGCATCGGCCGCGATCAGCATGATATCGTCACGTATGCAGGACTGGAGCAGGTAATGTGCGGTACCCTCGAGGACCTCGTAAATTTCCGGAAAACCCACGCCGGCATCATTCTTCGGGTGGTAATGCCCCTTGGTCTTGACCCGTTCACCGCAGAGGTCGCGGGGCGGGATCACGGTGAGGTCGTAGCGGAGCCGGTGCTCACGCAGCCACCGCCAGTCCGCATCAGACCTCGAAAGGTCACGGTACATGAAATAAAGGGGATCCCTGCACCGGCATTGCGGGTTAAAAAGGACGGGGCGCATCTCATCCACCGTCCTTTTTGTCGGTTGTGGAAGCTCCCCTTCCCACCCAAACATCACTTCTTCTTTCGCATTACAAGTAAATAATACCCGGCGCTAATGACGACTGCGGCAAGGAGGAGGACCGGCAGGAATGCGATAATCCCGGTCGCCTGCGAGGAGGGAACGACGTGGATATCAACCTTGAAGGTATCCGAGACCTGGCTGTTGTCCAGCGCATCCCGGTACCTGACCTCAGTGTCGAGGGCATGGTCCTGAGCGGTTGCGGCACTGTCCGTACTTACCCTGAATTGTGCAATAGCAGTATCCCCGGGTTTCAGATCACCGAGATAGGCATTGTTGTCCGAACTGGTGAACGGGTCCACTGCGGAAAGGCTGGCCTGTGCATGGTATGCCGTCTGGGTCCCGGTATTCCGGTACTGGATGGCGATCACATTCTCGGATCCGGGTGTGACATTGACCGGGTCGGAAATGACCGCAAAGGTGAGCTTCCCGAGTACCGAAACGCCGATTGTGTCGGATGCAGACGTGACCATGTCTCCATCGTTGTTCTCATAAGAGACCGCAACATCAACCGGGTAGGTCTGGTTCTCAGCATCGCTGGAGATCGCGACCTTGTACCGGCAGGTCACCGTCCCGTTCCTGGGGAAATCGCCGATATAGACATTGCTGTCAGTCGGGATGACGGGGCTGTTGCCATTGCGTATAAGCCTGACCGTTGCTTTTTTCCCGTCATCAAACCCTGCATTTTTTATCTTCAGGTTGAGGTACCCCTCGGCCCCGACACTGATGTTCTCCGGTACCGCTTCGAGGACCTCGATCTTCACAGACGGCTTGATTTTTATGGTGAGCGGGATCGTCTCATTCTTCCACTGGTAATCGGACTGAAGGATATCAGCCGCCTCCTGGCTGGAGGCAGCAAGGTACATATACCGGATAGTCAGTGGGAGCGTGTATTCACCTTCCGTTGCATCGGAAGTGATTTTAGTCGCAATTCTGACAGTTGCTGTCTTCTGGCTGGACAGATCGCCGATATTCTGCGGATCGGATTTTACGATAATAGGTGCATTCCCCTGTAAGAGACCGACCGTGACCATCTTTGCGGTCGTGGGGACATCCTCACGATCAATGGTCCCCTCCATGACAAATTTGTCGACATTCAGCCCGCGGTTCTGCACAATCACGGAAATGGCCGCGTCCTGGCCCGGGGAGAACTCGTTTGTCCCCGTGATTGCCGCCGACATCTGGGGCCCATCGCTTAAGTAGGTGGTCACTCCCATCACCGGCATGCTGCAGCACAATACGAGGGCAAAGGAGATGAGAGCAAATCTGGAATAGTTCATCTGGGATCACCTGTTGTTATTACACCATTTGAAGGGATGTCCCCATAAAGACGCCGCCAGGTGACCCGGCCCGGCTTCCTGACATTCTAAAATCCACTCTATTGATAAAATATAAGGCCCCCGCGCGCATCGCAACCGGGGTTCGAAGGTTTTGTCCGGTTCTTTCTCTGGTATTATGGCCTCATCATCAAATAGGCAAAAAAGAGCGGGTAAACATGGGCGGATCAAAAGGAACGGATCTCTTCCATCTGGGTAATATCCATGAGACCTTTCATAGCCTGTGTCTGTACCCAGCGCCCGCTCTCGCGGATTGCCGCCATCGGATTGGTGCCACCGACTGCAGCGATCGCAACATACTGCGGACTTACGGGGACACCCAGGAGGGGCAGGTTCGGCATCCCGACCTCGAGGATGCCGGAGTAGCTGCTGCTTGAGAGTTCGTCAAGCACGATACCGACCAGCGGTTCGGCCTCCATGTGGAACTCGCGGATATTGGCAAGCATGTTCCCGCTGCCCTTGCGCATCACATCGGTCACGGAGGTGGTCTTCTGGGAGATGAGCACCTGCAGCGGGTCGATGGTCGTATATTCATAGAGGATGATGTGGGTGAATCGGATCGGCGTGCGGTTCTCAATCTGGACGACGCCCCCGCCGATAGGGTTGACCGGGATCCCGCGACGGACCAGGAGACCGTCAAAGGTGATGCTGCACATTGTGCAAATCCCGGCGCATCCCTTCGGGATACGATACTCTGCCACATCCTCGCCGGAAGAGAAAAATTTTACAAGACCGCTGACACTGACACCGGTTTTATAGGCAGCCTTGAGAATGCTTATGGCAAAATCGAGATCTTCATTTTTTATCAGGGAGAGGTTATAGACGATATTACCTTCTCCCGCAACCGGATCGAAGGTGACCTGCATGGCATAATCTTCGATATTATTGTTCACGAACTTGAGCGGGAAGGTCATTATTCTAAACTTCTGACAGCGCAATAGAAAAATTGTTCTATAAGCGTAAGGCAATTTATGTATAATGGAACCTGAAATGCGGGAAAAAGCCAAGAATGCAATGCGTCTCATTCTTGAAGCGGCACGGTTCGACGTGGAGGAGGTAGATGATCCCCTCGACCTTTCAGCAGTCCGTGAAGGGGTCTGTCTTCTGGTGCTCTGTTCTAACGATAAGAATCTGATCAGCCAGTTCGACAAGACGAATTACAGCCTCATGATCGATGACCATGAGATGAACTGCAAGAAACTTCTTTTCTCGATCGATAAGGATATCTCAACTGAGAACTGCATCCAGTGGGGTGTCGACGAGTTTGTCCGGTATACCGGTGAAGCGGTCCTCGCGGATATCCTGAACCGCGAACTCGCACTCGATCTTACACCGTCAAAAAGCAGAAGACCGCAGGTCTCATCCTCTGCCGGATCGGCCGCAGCCTCACAAGAACCCACCGGCATTTCTATCCCCCATTTCCCGATAAAACTGACGGAGCAGGCGGCGATCCGGACTGCCGGTGTACAGGGAACAGCAAAGCTCCGTTTCATACCCTACTACCTGTTCCATTACACCAGCACGGGCGAGCAGGTGTACAAGGACCGCCGCATCCCTTTCGATGCCGACGGCTGGAGCGCTTTAAACGCCATCAACGGGATCAAGGTCGATCTCGACGGAAAACAGATCGAGGACACGGATATCCCCGGCGGTGCCGAAGTCTGCAACCCGCATATCAGGAAAGAAGAGGCATCCGAGCGGATGATAACCGAACTCATCGAACACCTGACCCAGAAAGTCCGCATCAAGCAGGAGAAGGGCGATGCGATCTTCTATGAGGAGAAGATCCTTAAACCCGACAGGAAGAATATTACTGTGGACACAAAACAGGTCTACATCCCGGTCTGGCAGATCCGTGGCAAGAAAATTGTCGAAGTGAACGCGTTCACGGGCGAGCTGCTTTCGGAGCCGATGGATGAGGGTGTCGAAGTCTTCTGATCCCCGTCCCCCGCCCCGCTCAATTCTTTCGGCACCGGATGGTGTCATCCCGCAGCCTTTTCTCATCCTCCTGAAGGTGTCCTCATGAATGCCCCGGCACTGCTCCTGCCGCTTTTACAGGTCAGGCCATGATCGTCATCCTCGGCGGGGGCCCGGCAGGGAGGCTTGCGTCCATCCGTCTTGCCTCGGCAGGGAAGCAGGTCACCCTTATCGAGCACGGGGGCATCGGGGGACAGTGTCTCCACTCGGGCTGCATGCCGGTCTGTGCCCTGAACGATGTTGCGCGGCTCATCCATTCAGCCCGGGAGCTCCACGACCTCGGCGTTGTCGATACGGTTCCCGCCCCGGATTTTCCAGTGCTTCTCAAAAAGATGGGGGAGATCCAGCAGAAAATCACCTCCATCCTTGACGAGGAAACCCGGTCTGCCGGCGTAGAAATCATCTACGGGAAGACCGGCAGATTTGAGGGGGGAACTGTGTTTGCCGGTGACGAACAGCTGAAGGCCGATGCGGTCATCGCGGCAACCGGTTCCCGACCCCATATACCGGCAGTCCCGGGTGTCTATCTGCCCGGTGTCTTCACGTCCCGTACCCTCCCCGGGATGAAAAACCTCCCAAAGAAGATGGCCATTATCGGGGGCAGCGTGGTGGCGGCGGAGTTTGCCTATATTTTCTCCGCGTTCGGCTGCGATGTAACCATCCTCTCCCGGAGCACGTTTTTAAAGGACGCTGACAAGCATATCAGGCCTCTCGCAATCAAGGAGCTGGCCGGGGTAACGATCCGGGAGAATACCCCGGTGATCTCGATTGGGGGTAAAGACAGCGTCAGCTCGGTCCTTACCCCGGCCGGGAAGCTGGAGGCAGACGCTGTCTTTCTTGCCGCCGGGCTCGTGCCGAACTCCGAAGCTCTGGACGGCTTGAAGAAGGGGCCGCTTGGAGAAGTTATTGTGGATAACCACATGCAGACAAGTGTTCCGGACGTTTATGCCTGCGGCGACGTGGCCGGTCCACCCTATCTCACACCGGTTGCCCGGCACCAGGGGATCGTTGCCGCTGACAATATCCTCGGGATCCCCCGGACCATGGATTATCAGAATATTCCCCGCTCCATCAACCTTACACACGAACTCGCATATTGTATCAACGAAAGCAAGGGAATGGGATCGCTTGCCATCCTGGGACCGGCCGGCCCGGGCTCGTTCTGGTCCGTCCCGACCGGGCAGACCGGCCTTGCCAAGGTGATCTTCGATCCGGAGACCGGGGACCTCGGCGGGTTCTGTGCCGCGGGTCCGGGCGGCGGCCTCATCGCCGGCTACATGGCGTTTCTCATGAAGAGGCATTTCTCTGTCCATGATTTCGAGGATTTCATTGAGGTCCACCCGTCAACGGACGGGGTGTACGGGCTGGCGAAGTATGCTTCCTCCCTGATCAGGAAACATAAAAATTCCTGACCACCCGAAAGCCCATTAATTTTTTCCGATACCGTCGCTGAAGGTATTATTACATCTCAAATCGCATTATTACGATACATATCATCCCATTCCCCGGGTGTTTTTACGATGAGCAGTCCCACCGAGAATACTACATTCGACCAGACACGGCTCGACAAGATCCGTGTACTCCAGGAAAAAGGCCACATAATCTTTCCCACGTCGTTCGACCGACAGCACACGGTCGGCGAGATCAAGACGAAGTATGCGGATATCGCCCACGACAAGAGCGATTCGTCCGTGACCACAGCCGGCAGGATCTACATTGTCCGCAACCACGGCAAGACCCTCTTTGCCGACCTCGGGGACGAGACCGGGAAGATCCAGCTCTATATCCGGAAGAACGATATCGGAGAGGACCAGTTCGATCTCTTCAACCAGTTCATCGAGCGGGGGGATATCATAGGGGTGACCGGCCACGTCTTCCGGACAAAACTCGGGGAGATCACCATCTGGGTGGACACCTTCACCCTTCTCTGCAAGGCGGTCTGTTCACTGCCTGAGAAGTTTCACGGGCTCACTGATATCGAGAAGCGCTACCGCCAGCGGTACGTGGACCTGATCGTGAACGAGGAGAGTCGGCAGACCTTCCGGAACCGGAGCCGGATTGTCTCCCTCATCCGCAGGTACCTCGACGACCACGGGTTCCTTGAGTTCGAGACCCCCATCCTCCAGCCGATCTACGGCGGTGCCAACGCCCGACCGTTCACCTCGTACCATAACTTCCTCGATCAGAAACTCTTCCTCCGTATCGCCCCCGAACTCTACCTCAAGCGCCTCGTAGTCGGGGGCTTCGAGAAGGTCTTCGAGATCGCCCGCAATTTCCGGAACGAGGCTGTGGACACCGACCACAACCCGGAATTCTCGATGGTGGAGATCTACTGGGCGTACCGCGACTTTACGCACATGATGACCCTGACCGAGGACATTGTTTCATCCATTGTATATGAGGTACACGGAAAATACGAGATCCCGTATGGAGATATCACGCTGAACTTCAAAGCCCCGTGGAAGAAGCTCTCAATGTCGGATGCGGTAAAAGAGTATGCAGGTATCGACATCTTCACCCATAGCGTGGAAGAACTCCGCATGCTCGCCCGCAAGCACCAGATCGAGGAGCCGGACAAACCGCAGAGCCAGCGGGAGTTCCTCATCGCCTTCTTCGAAGGTCTTGTCGAGGAGAAACTGGTCCAGCCAACCTTTATCCACGATTACCCGGTCGAGAACTCCCCGCTCGCAAAGCGCCACCGCTCAAAGGAGGGTTTCACCGAGCGGTTCGAGCTCTTCATTGCCGGCATGGAGGTGGGCAACGGATTCTCGGAGCTGAACGACCCGGTCGACCAGAAGGAGCGGTTCGAAGCACAGGACGAGAAGCGCCGGCTCGGGGACGTCGAGGCACAGATGATCGATTACGACTTCATCAACGCCATCGGGTACGGCATGCCCCCCACCGGCGGTGTCGGGATCGGTATCGACCGGCTCGTGATGCTGCTCACCAATAACGATTCCATCAAGGAGGTCATCCTCTTCCCCTCGATGAAGAAGCTCAAAGAGAGTGAAGAGGACAACGCTGCCGAAACGCCCATGGAGCTTGCGGCGGACAAGAGATAGACCTTTTTTTCATCAGGTATTGTTAATGCCAGCCGGAGATATTCATCTTCCGGCAGTTCTGACAATGCATTCCTTTATATTCCCCCCGGTATATTGCCACGGTCAATACCTATTTAGGGTGGTTCGCGTGACACTTACCGTACAATTACGGAGGGAAACAGATGCCAAACACAAAAGACGGAAAACTGGAACTACTCACCGACAAAAACAGCGCACTGGTGCTCGTGGACTACCAGCCCACGATGTTTTCCGGCGTTGCATCCGGTGACAAGACGATCATCCGGAACGCAGCCTACTGCGCAGCAAAGGCTGCAGCCATCCTTGACGTACCGGTCGTGCTCTCGACCATCAACCCGCAGAGCAACGGGAATTTTCTTGCTGAGGTCACTGCACTGTTCCCGGGCCAGCAGGTATTTGCCCGGGCGGTTCCCAGTTTTGATGCCTTCGAGGATGAGAAGACGTATAGTGCGTTCAAAAAAACCGGCCGGAAGAAAGTGGTGGTTTCCGGGCTGTGGACCAGCATGTGCTTCTGTTATACCGCACTGCATGCCCTTGATGACGGGTACGAGGTGTATGGGCTGATAGATGCTGCGGGTGATTCAACGCCCGATGCCCACCGGTACGGGGTTGAGCGGATGCTGCAGGCCGGGGTCGTCCCCATCACGGTTGAGTCGCTCGTTTCGGAATGGATGCATGCCTGGACCAACCCGAAGGCCGGGGATCTGGTAAAGGAAGTGTACTCCCGGTACGGTTATATGATCGGCATGGGGAGATCCTGATCCGGAGACTATGATGGTACAGGAAAAAACTGATGGGATAGGGATACGGATCGTTGTCAGTAAAAACGGCCCTTATATCGTGACCGGGAGCGTCCCCCTCATACAGGAAGAGATCTGCAACGATGACGAGGGGTATTGCCGGACCTGGCGGGAAGCTAAGAAGTATCCCGTGCAGGAGCAGTACGCCCTTTGCCGGTGCGGCCACTCACAGAATAAGCCGTTCTGTGACGGGTCGCATACGAAAGTCAGCTTCAACGGTACGGAGACCGCAGGCAACGAGCCGTACCTCCGGCACCCACGAATCATCCGGGGCCCGGAACTGGAACTGCTTGATTACGAGAACCTCTGCGTCCATGCCCGGTTCTGCATGCGGGCCGGCGGGATCTGGAACCTCACGCAGCAGTCCGATATCCTGGAGGCGAGGGAAACGGCAATCGAAGAGGCTTCCAACTGTCCATCAGGCAGGCTTGTTATCAAGGATCAGGAGACCGGCAAGACCATCGAGCCGAAACTGGAGAAATCTATTGTCGTCATCGAATATCCCGCAAAGGGGGAACACGGGCCGCTGTGGGTACGCGGTGGCATCCCAGTAGTTTCTGCCGACAGTAAACCGTACACGGTCAGGAACCGGCTCACCCTCTGCCGGTGCGGAAAGTCCGGGAACAAGCCGTTCTGCGACGGGAGTCATGTACAGCATTAACTGAGATCGAGCTTGAGAGGTAGTGGACCGGCCGGAAAATCAGGGAATCCTGCTTTCGAACTCCCCTATTAAATCCATTCAGAGGAGGAATGTCATTTCCCATACCTTTATTCCCACTCTCTTCATATCTCACAACCGATGTCCCAAACAAAAACGATGGTAAAGAGAATTTTACTAGTGGGTGTTCTCATGATCTGTCTCCTGCTTACAGCAGGCTGTTCAATCCAGCAGGTTCCCCAGCTGACACCTGCCCCGACAGTTACACCCATGGTGACAGAAAATCAGACGAGCGATCTCAGCCGGCTCCCGTCGTACGCCTTCACCTCTGATGACATTACGGAGGCTTATCTCTTTGCGACCGAACACCCGGATGTCCTTAATGGGGTAGAATGCCATTGCAGTTGCATGGAAAGTCCCCATAACGGAAGGTTTCATACGCGCGGACTCATCGACTGCTACTTCAAGGAGGACGGCACATATGACACCCATGCATCGGTGTGCGCACGATGTATCGCGGATACACTGGAAGTGAAGTCCCTCTTCGAGAAAGGTATGAGCAAAGACGCGATAAATCGGACACTTGAGGCAAAGTATGAATCGGGTACGGTATCAGCCCCCTCAATGGGAGAGAATTGCTCACTTCTGGTCACCGTGAATACAAGTCCAAAATCTCCCTGATTTTCATGTCAATGAACGATGCACAGCAACGGTTCGGATTTATTTTTGCTATCTATTTCTATAGGATCACCGGTCGGTCCCATGCAATGTGCCAGTCATGGGATACCTTACCTGCCTGGAGAGGAAAATCCATTAAGGTGCAGCTGCCAGCGAACTGATTATTATCGACGGATTCGCGCCGGGATAATTATGGTTGTATAATCGTTCCTGAAAAAATAGGTGGTTCTCTGTCTCCATTTTTTGTTTCAAGGCAGAACTGTTATCCCAGCAGTAATCTTACCTTTCTTTATGAGCCAGAACGAAAACCCAAAGAAACATCACCACCATGAAGTTTTCTCCGCNNCGCGAGTTTGCGAAGCGGGTTGGCGATGGTGGGCAGGTCTTCTCCGTCGACCTGCAGAAGGAGATGCTCGCTATCCTGCAAAAGAAGCTGGAGCCCGAAGGACTGATGCCGCGGATCAGGACGCACCAGTGTGGGCCGGACACGATCAACCTCCCCCCCGATCTGAACGGGACTTTCGATGTCGCATTCACCATCTTTGTCGTCCACGAAGTGCCGGACCCGGCGAAGCTTTTCCGTGAGATCGCCCTGCTCCTCAAACCGGGCGGCATGCTCTTTTATACCGAGCCCCCGTTCATCGTATCCGGGAAGGAGTTCCGGGAGAAGCTTGCGCTCGCGGAGGAGGCGGGATTCCGGCAGGCTGAGAGGTCGTTGTTCTTCGTGAACCGGGCTGTAGGGTTGAGGAAGGGGTAGATTCCTGCTTTTTCAAATTAATGTCTGATTGATTCGGATCGGTTTTTCGATCAGGATCATGATCGAGAAGAAAATTTGAAAATCTAATTCAATTGAAATCCCGCTATCCAATACCTCCCAAAAGCAACCTGAAGAAGAGGATATCCCTATAGGAATTACCTACTCTCTTACAGGAATCCGATGTCTTTGAGCAGGTTCCCGGCGTACAAGCGGATGCCCGGGTCCTCGTCCTCATCCAGAATAAACTCTCTGAGTCCCCGGAGAGCGCCGGTGCTCCGGATAGCGGTGATCGCAACTGCTGCCTGCTCGCGTATGACCATCAGCTCGCTCCGGTCCCGCAGCCGCCCGACCAGCTCATCTACCGGGCGGCCGCTCTTCAGGCTGCCAAGAGCTATTGTCGCAGATAACCGGATCTCCCCATCTTCATCGCCGAGCAGGTCCACAAGGGGCCGGACCGCCCGCGGGTCCCCGCTCTTTCCCAGTGCAACAACTGCCTGCAGCCGGTCTGTCGTACCAGTGCCGGATATTGCGGTATAAATCAGGTCGTAGATTTCTCCTCTGGAGGGGAAGGAATTATACCATTCGCCATCCTGCTGCTCAAGACTTATTTCCATGTCTTCACCATTTTTTTAAAAATTCAAACAACGATGCCAGTTCTCTTTCGGATTGCCGTATAAACGGGTCCTACAGAATGAAAAAAAGCGTCCGCTTACCAAGACAGGCCCGTACCCGGGTCACGCCGGCTTTTCCGAGTGATGCGGACGGATACATCGCAGTAGTGTAATGTAATCCTGTTATAAATAATTTTTCGATAATACTGGTTTAGTCATTTACAGAAAACGAGGAGGTTTGCCGTTAGTATCAGATCATCCAGCTGAGTTCTACACCGGTCGTCATCAGGATCATCGCTGCACCACCGGCCACGATTGACAGGAGGAAAAAAGAAAGGAGAGCAAATATGAGGGGGAGAATCACATCTTCTTTGCCGTTTTCTCGTTGTTATGGTTGAGGTGGCACTTGTTCACGCACTCCCAGTTCTCAGGGAGGAACTTCCCGTCCTTGTCGGGTTTCATTGTTGTGTGATACTTCTAGCTACAGACGAGACATTCCATCAGGCCCGATTTCTCATCGACAAGTTTTGTTGTGTGCTCTTTTTTGGTCATCGTTCAGTATGTCGCCGGGGATCAGATATAAATAGGGATCCGGAACTCCGGTACCGGGGGTACTGGTGGGGGTTACAAAGGATCCCTTACGTATCATTTATGGTACGGCTCGCCCCGGATGATCCGGAACGCACGGTATACCTGTTCCAGCAGCAGGAGCCGGGCCATCGGGTGGGTAAAGGTCATCTTGGAGAGCGAGAGCCGCAGGTCGCTCCGTGCAAGAACTGCCGGAGAAAGCCCGACGTCCCCCCCTATTACAAAAGCCATCTGGTTTTGCACAAATAGTTCCCGTTCGCTCAATGAGGCAGCCAGCTCCTCGCTCGAACAGCTTTGCCCCTTCACATCAAGGGAGATGACATAGGAGCCTTTGGGAATAGCAGCAAGGATCCGCACCCCTTCCTTCTCCTTCGCCGCCGAATCAGTTGCCGGTGAGGTTGGAGAAGGCCGTTTCTCATCGGAGATCTCGACAACCTGTAGCTTCACGTACGGCCGGAGCCGTTTCTCGTACTCGGCAATCCCCTCCTGCAGGAACTTCTCCTTGATCTTCCCGACCGCAACAATCCGGATCCGCATGGTATACCGGCATAAATTCGACTATTTATCAATATCGCATGCTACAGGGAGGCGAAAAGAAGATGTGGAAGTATGTTACCTATGAATTACCCTTGGCATCTTTTTGATCAATTTTCTGGTGCGATAACACATCCAGCAGGACTTCTTTCATCATGTTTTTCATGAGCTCCCGGCCCTCATCCGATGACATGTAGTCCTTGAACAGCTCTTTGAACTGTCCCATATCGTGGTGATTATCGACGAAGGCTAATAAAGCTTGTGTAATACAGTCAGAAACCGTGGAGAACTTCTTTTCCTCGTACACGAGTTTATTGACCTTATTATAGATATTGGGGGGCATTTTGTACGAGATTGCAACCCGTTCCCCGCGGTTCAGCGGTACTTTCTCTGCCATTCCCTATAAAATAAGGTAAATTACTATAAATAGGCTGTTAATTGCCAGTAATAATCCATAAGTATTCCAAAATTTCGTTTAGTATTTCTTATAGCATCCATATGGGTTACTTTTTATAGCGCGGGAGTCAACAGGAGATTGTTGTGAGGTGAACCATGAACGAAATAATGCTGTTACTCCTTGGATTTCTAGGCATCTTTGCTGTCGGCTGCAGCATTGCCCTTCTTGCACTTGGAAAAATGATCGACCAGTTTCCCATGGGTGACGAATCGAAACGCACCCGGAGCATCGCAAGCCCGGTCGAAACCACGAAGCTCTCGATAGCCCTATTCTGGCTCCTTTTTGTCATTGGCGGATGGGCTGTCCTGCAGGAAAGCCGTATCGTGATGATCGCGGGCATTACCACGCTCTTTGCTATCTCCCTTTTTCTGTTCACAGCGCTGGTCTTCTCCTTTGCAGTGCTCAATATCATGCGGGGACGCAAAAAGGGAATCAAGATGCCGGCCGGGGGGGCATGCCGATGTTCCAGTTTTCCCCTTCGGATCCAGTACCGGTGGCTGCCCCGCAAGTAGAACCGGCACAGCCAACGCCAGTACTTATGAAGCGGTACAACAATCCCTTTACCGATTTTATGCTCAATGCACTTCTGAAAAAGGAATAATTTTTTTTATTTTCTTGATCTATTAAAAATAGAGAGAACTTTCTCTCGATCGATAATATTTTTCTCTGCAGGAAATTTTTTCGCTTGATACAACATCCCTCCCTTACGCCACCAGAGTCGAAGAGTCTGATGGCACTTCTCGTGTTTCATCTCTGATGAGAGTCGTCATCCCCGTTGGTAGGGGCGTATTGCGATAGAGCGAAATGTGTTACAATTAGAGAACTCGAATTTTCCCAAACAGGTAATACGTCTTAATCGTAACGTGGGGGTTGCCATAGCGACAGGGGAAGGGCGCAAACGGAGATCCTGAGAGCGGAAAAAAACAGGAAATCAGTAAAAATTATCCGAAAATCTTCTTGGATTGTTCGAGAGCATCCACCGCAGGGAGCACTTTTCCGGTCAGGAACTCGATACATGCTCCGCCGCCGGTGGA
>PMKW01000120.1:0-276 GCA_003157895.1 Methanoregula sp.
GGTATTCATGCATACGGGGACGCTCGAGATCATCCGCACCAACAACCGGGGATATGGCTCGCGGAACGAGGATTCGGTCCTCGAAGCATTCTATACCAAGATGATCAACCTCTTCTCGAAGTTCAATACGCCTTCTGATATACGCTGTTTCGAAGAGCCCTCCGGGTCAACACGGGGCATTTTCCCGGTTATCGGGACGCTGGAGACTGGCGGCATCACGTTCGAGGTACTCGAAAGTCTTGGCGGGCATACATTCGGACAGGTATTCCTCTATTC
>PMKW01000120.1:294-4175 GCA_003157895.1 Methanoregula sp.
CTCGAACTCGCAAAGGAAACGGATGAATATCTGAAAAAGAGCAAGAAACGCTGTCTCATCTGCGGGGGGCACGGGGCGGTCTCCGTTCTGGAGAACGGGAAGCTTGTGGTGGCCGGGCAAATCGAGCGATATGACGCAAAGAAGTGAAAAGTTTCGTTCAATTCACAAAAATGAAGGATGGACCTTTCAATAACCTTTGAAACTATGTATTTGAGGTTTAATCCTCAGCATGGGGTAATTCTCTTTTTTCAGGATCAGTAATTGGTAATGATCAGCTCGGATGCGCCGCTCCTTTTATAGCCATTGCAGTTGATGAACCGTTTGGCCATGACGGTATGGATGGAGAAGCCGTTATAGAGTTCCTTTATTTCGGGCGTACTGGAGTTACTCAGCATTAACCGAACTCCCTTGTCCGAAAGCCTGCGAAAAACGTTAGCAAGGCGCTTCTGATCTTCAAACGAAAAACCGCCGGTGGTATAGTCCGTGAAACAGGCTGTTTTTGAGAGCGGGTGATATGGGGGGTCCAGGTAGACAAAGTCCCCCCGCTTTGCTGTCCGGGTGATCCGCTCGAAATCTGCATGTATCAGCGTGACCCCTCCAAGCATACGGCTGAACTTCAGCAGGTTCTGGTATGACGGGAGGTTGACCCGGGCATACTTTCCGAACGGGACATTATAGTACCCTTTCCGGTTCACCCGCCAGAGGCCGTTGTAGCTGTGCTTGTTAAGGTACACGAGGAGTGCGGCACGGTCGACCGGACGCTTCTGTGTGCCAATCAATGCATTAAATTCGGTCCTGAGCTGGCGGAAGGTGTCTTCGTTATTCCGGAACTTCTCGTCTGACAGTGCGCGGGAGAGCTCCCCGGGGTCCCGCTTCACGATACGGTACAGGTTGACAAGTTCCGGATTCATATCACCAATAACAGCCCGGTCAAGCCGGCCCTGGTTGGCAAGTTCAACGAGAAGCGCCCCCCCTCCGATAAACGGCTCGAAATAGGTGCCCCACCGGTCCGGGAGCCAGCGTGTCAGTTCGGACAGGAGCTGCCGCTTTCCTCCGGCCCACTTGAGAATGGGTGCAATCACACCGGTAGTGTTGGCGATCTTCGTTTATAGATCTTCTCCGGAAGGACTTGCCGGACTGGTAACGATGTCGAAATTCTCATCTACTTTGTGAATGCATCTCTTCTGGAGAGAAGCATGGAGAGCCACCGGGTACAGGAAATGATGCGGCTGATGGCATCGAAGATCAGGGAGATTGCCAATACCATCTCTGATGAGGAGGCAGAGAAGTTCATTTTGGAACTGCTGAATGCAAAGCGGATATATGTCATCGGGGCCGGCCGGTCCGGCCTTGTCGCAAAGGCGTTTGCCATGCGGCTCATGCACCTTGGCCTCCACGCGTACGTTGTCGGGGAGACGATAACACCTGCGCTGAACAGGGGCGATGTCATGGTCATCTTCTCGGGATCCGGGCGTACAAAGACGGTAGCTGATCTGGCCGAGACTGCCCGGGACATCGGCGGGAGGATCTGCCTGATCACTTCTAATGCGGATTCACGGATCGGAAAGATCGCCGACTGTACCGTCATCGTCGAGCACCAGCGGGATGCTGTGGCAGACGATGCGGCAGAATTCGAGATCCGCCAGATGATGGGGGACCACAAGTCCTTTGCACCGCTCGGGACCCTGTTCGAGACCGCGTCGATGGTCTTTGCCGATGCGGTGATCTCGCGGATGATGGAGATCACGCAGGTAGATGAGAGTGCCTTAAAGAACCGGCACACCAATATCGAGTAGAAAGGAAGTGGCATATGGTCGTGAAATTCTCTGAACGGGTGGCGGGGATCGAGATCTCCGGCATCCGGAAAATTTTCGAGGCTGCAGGCCCTGACTCTATCAATCTCGGCCTCGGGCAGCCGGACTTCGACACGCCGCAGCACATCAAGGATGCGGCGGTCAGGGCAATCCGGGAAGGCAGGACCGGGTACACCACGAATAACGGGATACCTGAACTGCGTGCTGCCATCAGCAGGAAATTCAAGAACGAGAACGGGATCAAATACCACCCGGACCAGGTGATCGTCACCGCCGGCGCAAGCGAAGCACTCCATATCGTGATGCAGGCCCTCATCAATCCCGGCGACCGCGTCCTCTGCGGGGACCCGGGGTTCGTGTCGTATGCATCGCTTGCAATCATAGCCGGGGGAAGACCGGTCAGTGTCCCGCTGACAAAGACGCTCCACATCGATGTCGAGAAAGCCAAATCCCTGATGGACAAAGCAAAGATCTTTGTCCTCAATACACCTGGCAACCCGACCGGTGCGGTAGAGAGCAAAGAGTCGATCAAAGCGATTGTGGAATACGCAGCGGACAAGGATGTGACCGTCGTATCCGATGAAGTGTACGAGCACTTTATCTACGGCAAGAAGCATTACAGTGCCGCACAGTTCGGCGACAATGTCATCACCATCAATGCCACGAGCAAGACCTATGCAATGACCGGGTGGCGGCTCGGGTACCTTGCAGCATCGCCGGAGATTGTCGGGCAGTGCCTGAAAGTCCACCAGTACTGCCAGGCCTGTGCCACCTCTATCTCGCAGTATGCCGCAGTTGCCGCGTACGAGGGCGACCAGAGCGCTGTTGCGGTCATGCGGGACGAGTACCAGGTCCGGCGCGACCTCATCTGGAGCGGCCTTACGCAGATGGGTTTTGACTTCCCCAAACCCGAAGGCGCGTTCTATGTCTTTGTACCGATGAAGCCGGAGATGACACAGAAGATCATCTCAAGCGGCGTGATTGCGGTGCCCGGCACAGCATTCGGGGTCAATGCACCAGAGTACACCCGGTTCAGTTATGCCACATCGCGACAGAATATTATGACAGCACTTGAACGTATTGAAAAACTCGTGAAGTGATACCATGGTCAAGGAACTCTTACGCAAATTATCCAATGCCCACGGCGTGTCGGGCAGCGAAGGCAGCGTCTATTCGGTCATCAAGAAAGAACTCAAGGGATACGTCGACGAGATTCACGATGACCCCATGGGCAACCTGATTGCTGTGAAAAAAGGAAACAAGTTCAAGGTCATGCTTGCCGCCCACATGGATGAGATTGGCCTGATGGTCAAATATATTGACGAAAAGGGTTTTATCCGGTTCGTTGCCCTTGGCGGCTGGTACGATCCCGTGCTCTTCACCCAGCGGGTGGTCCTCCATGCGACCGAAGGGCCGGTCTATGGCGTGATCGGTGGCAAGCCCGTGCATATGATGAACGAGGAGGAACGCAAGAAGGGCGTCAAGATCGATGACATGTTCATCGATGTCGGGGCAGTTAACAGGGAAGAGGTGGCAAACCTCGGGATCGACGTGGGCACACCGATTACGATCGACCGTGAGTTCCGCGAGCTCGCTAACTCCCGCGTGACTGGCAAAGCGTTCGACAACCGGGCCGGTGTGGCGATGCTTATAAAAACCCTGCAGACCGTAAAGTCCCCCCTCACCATCTACGGTGTCTTTACCGTCCAGGAGGAGGTAGGCCTCAAAGGTGCACGGACCAGTGCGTATACCATCGACCCGGACGTTGCCATTGCAACCGATGTGACGATCCCCGGCGACCACCCGGGCATCGAGATGAAGGACGCCCCGGTGGAGATGGGCAAGGGCCCGGTCATCACCATTGTTGATTCCAGCGGCCGCGGGCTCATCGCCGACCGCAGGGTTGTCAAATGGCTGAAGGACGCAGCAGACGAGAACGGCATCACGGTTCAGTACGAAGTCGGCACCGGCGGGACAACGGATGCTACCGCAATCCACCTGACAAAAGGCGGCATCCCGAGCACGACCATCAGCCCGCCAACGCGGTACATCCACTCTCCTGTTGAG
>PMKW01000066.1:0-5688 GCA_003157895.1 Methanoregula sp.
ATACCGGGGAACGGCACCGGAGATCTGTGCGTCGGGGCCGTAGTTCTCATAGAACGGCTCCGGCACGATCACCTCATCGCCGGGCTGGATGACAGCAAGCATCGAGGCCATCATCGCCTCGGTCGAGCCGCAGGTGACCGTGATCTCCGCCTCCGGGTCGAAAGCCATGCCGTTGTAGTGCTTCACCCGTGCCGCCAGTGCATCGCGGAGGTCTTTTGCCCCCCAGGTGATGGCATACTGGTTGTAGTCCTCGTTGACTGCATCACAAGCCGCTGTCTTCAGTTCCGGTGGGCAGGGGAAGTCCGGGAATCCCTGTGCTAGGTTGATCGCGTTATGCCGGAGGGAGAGCCGGGTCATTTCCCGGATGACCGATTCGGTGAAGGTATTCGCTCGCGAGGGACGTGCGGGAAAGAACGGTGTTGCGACAGTCTTCCCTACTGCCGTATGGGCGGGTCTGGCGGGTCTCATACCCTGTACTGTTGGTGCGGGAAAAATAAGGTGTCGTGTTTGCGGCAATATCTGCCGGATGGTTCCGGGCTGCGCGGGTGCGCCGGAAGTATGCCCGGAACGGGCCGGAGGTTCTCTTCCATTACTGTCCTCCTTTTGGGTTCTCACCTCCCGGTGGCAGTTACCGGCAGGGAAATGCACATCCGGCTTATACTTTCCTGCCGATAACCACCGACGCGGAGGCATCGAACGGGTTCTTGCGCATGGCAAGGTGGAAGAGGTACGGGTAATGGGTCTGAAGGTACTCCATGTACCTCAGCCACTCGGGGATGAGCCGGGAATAGACCCGCCGGAGATCGATTCCAAGATGGCCCGTATCTTCGGCCGGGAGCCCGGATAAGGAGTTGCGGGCCTTCAGTTCCTCGGTCAGGTGGCTTAAGGCGAGGATGAGGTCGGTGAATGACTCGTGCTCGAAGATCATCGGGTTCTCGACCAGCCTGAGCATAAAATTCTCATTCTTCAGGAGAAAATTCCGCATGGTGTCCAGGTCGATCCTGTCAATCTCAACGTCGCAGGTATAGTCCTGCATCCTCTTCTTCATTTCCGCAAAGTCGCTCTTCTTCCAGCTGTCGCGGACAACGAGACACTGGCGCAGGGCGCCGATACCGGGATCTGCCCGGACAAGCAGGTCCAGCAGGGGGGTGCCGGCGGTAGAGAAGAAGGTACCGATGACCATGTTCAGTTTCTCCATCCGCAGCTGTTTCTCCCGCGATTCCAGCATCTGTTCGATGATGAGCGTGACGACGAGTACTTCGATCGGGACGAAGGCAAGATCGCCGACAAAATAGATGAATATGTGATGGAAATCCTGGAAGATCAGGAAGTGGATGATATAAATAACGAGGGACAGGGAGAGAAGCCCGATCCCCGCGGTCAGTTTCCACCGGGTATCCTCGTTCATATCATAGACTGGGACAGGGAGGGAAATAATCCCTCTGGAAACGATAACGAGAGAATCCCTCAGGACATTTTTGGGAGCAGATGTCCGCAGGGTAAAAATGAGTACCGGCCGATGCAGGTGATATTTCCTGCCCGGGTTGTCCAGCCCTGTTCTTAATTGCCCCGTACCTGCAGGATTTCTTCGGGCCTGAGCAGGTGTACATCCAGCCCCGGCATTGCTTCACCGAGATTCCTGCTGGCTTTTGCAATAATCTCTGCATTGGTGTAATTGTTTACGGATTCCACGATGGCCTTTGCCCGGTGCGCCGGGTTCTCCGATTTGAAGATCCCCGAACCGACAAAAACGCCGTCAGCGCCGAGCTGCATCATGAGTGCTGCATCCGCGGGTGTGGCAATACCCCCGGCCGAGAAGTTCACGACCGGCAGCCTGCCCCGTTTCGCGGTCTCGATGACAAGCTCGATCGGTGCCTCGATCTCCCGGGCAAACGCGACCATCTCCTGCGGCTCGAGCTTCCGGATCGTGCGGATGCCACCCTGGATGGCCCGCATGTGGCGCACGGCCTCGACCACATTGCCGGTACCGGCCTCGCCTTTCGTGCGGATCATGGCCGCACCTTCGTTGATGCGGCGGAGCGCCTCGCCAAGATTGCGGGCGCCGCAGACGAACGGGACGGTGAACTTCGTCTTCTCAATGTGAAACTCCTCGTCGGCGGGGGTGAGCACCTCGCTCTCGTCGATCATGTCCACGCCGAGGACTTCAAGAACCTGTGCCTCGACGAAGTGACCGATCCGGACCTTGCCCATCACCGGGATCGAGACGGCGTCGATGATCTCGGTAACCTTCTCCGGGTCTGCCATGCGGGCAACGCCGCCTGCCTTCCGGATATCGGACGGCACCCTTTCAAGGGACATGACCGCCACGGCTCCGGCTTCTTCTGCAATCCGTGCCTGGTCGGCGTTCACAACATCCATGATCACGCCGCCTTTCTGCATGGCAGCAAACCCCCGCTTGATGAGTTCGGTGCCATGCCTCAGTTCTGCTAATTCCATGCTGGTTCACCTTGCCGGGTATCCCGGTTCCGGATCGGCAGGAAGTACCCGGTGAATCTGCGGGTACCCTGTTCTCCCGGAGGTATCTTACGGTATTGTACTGGTGGGCTGATAAATATAATCACAATTGTGAATTTTGCCGCTAATCACGGTTTTATAGGGAAGATGAAAAAAGAAATGCCGGTTGGTGCCGGGCAGCAGCTGTTCAGATCTCGCGGAGATTTCCCCGCTGTTTCACGAAACGGTCCCAGTTCCACGGTTCGTCCAGCACGTTCACGGTTACCTGCTCGATGCCGCAGATCCCGATTGTCCTGCGACGGACCTGATCGGAGAGGTGATCGGAAAGGGGGCAGGCCTTGCACGTGAGGACCATGTCGATCTCCGCGGTTTTGCCTTTCACCCGGATCTCCTTGATGAGCCCGAGGTCCACGATATCGATGCCAACCTCAGGATCGATCACTTCCTTCAATGCCTCGCGGATTTGGTTCACGCAGTTGATATCCTGCTGGACCGACGCGGATACCAGGCCTTGTGGTGCCTGCTCAATGGTGCGGAGCCGCTCTTCCACCTGGTTCTGCCGGTCCAGCAGCCTGCTGATCACCCGGAGCATGGGATCGGGCATGACCTCTTCAATCACTTCTTCCGGTGACCCGGGCTCCGGCCCGGCAATCCTTCCCGGTACACCGACAACGGTTGCACCGTCCGGGACGGACCGGACCACGACCGATCCGGCTCCGACTTTTGCCCCCTTCCCGATCCGGATGGGACCCAGGATAATAGCACCGGAGCCGATGATGACATTGTCTTCGATGGTCGGATGCCGCTTGACTTTGTCAAGGGCGGTACCCCCCAGCACGACACCCATGTAAATGAGGACATCATTACCTACCTCAGCAGTCTCCCCGATAACTACTCCCATGCCATGATCGATGACCACACGCCGGCCTATCTGTGCCCCGGGATGGATCTCAATACCGGTCAGGAACCTGCTTATGTGGGATAAAAGACGTGCCCAAAAAAACAGGTTATGCGTCCAGAGCCAGTGGGATCTCCGGTGAAACCAGAGGGCGTGGAGCCCGGGGTAACAGAAGAGCACTTCAAGGGTAGAACGGGCAGCAGGATCCTTGGCAAAAATTGCCTGTATATCTTCCCGCAGGTGGTTAAAGACCATAATTTTTCTCCATAATTATGTCGAAGGACCCTGACTGGTCCTTCTCCCATCTGAAGTCCTGGTGGACTTTGTCATTTTATTGAAGGATCCTTTTTTCTTCAAGGTACATAAAGACCTTGTCAGTTCATCGAAAGATCCTGATGGATCCGTCTCACCTTCAAGGTCCATGCAGACCTGTCGTGAATCGAAGAATCCTGTAGGATTCTCCTCTCCTTCGAGGTTCTGATGAACCTATCAGGCATCAAACAGGTCCGGGATACTGAGGTAGCGTTCACCGGTATCCGGCAGGATGACGACGATTGTCTTGCCCTTGCTTTCGGGGCGTTTAGCCACTTCAAGTGCCGCGTACAGGGCAGCACCGCTCGAGATCCCGGCAAGGATCCCTTCTTCTTTTGCAAGTCTTCGTGCCGTCTCGAAGGCATCCTCGTTCTTCACCCGGATGATCTCGTCCACCAGGTCACGGTTGAGTACTGCCGGGACAAACCCCGCTCCAATTCCCTGGATGCGGTGCGGGCCGGGGGATCCTCCGGAGAGGACCGGTGATGCATCGGGCTCAACGGCGATTGCGCGGAACGAGGCTTTTCTCTTCTTAATCACATCTGCGATACCGGTGATGGTCCCTCCTGTTCCCACACCGGCCACGACAATGTCCACCTTCCCGTCGGTATCGCGCCAGATCTCCTCGGCAGTGGTCTTCCGGTGTATCTCCGGGTTCGCGGGGTTGTTGAACTGCTGGGGGACGTAGAAGTAGTTCGGGTTCTCGGCAGCCATCTTCTCGGCTTTTGCTACCGCCCCTTTCATCCCTTCGGCACCCGGTGTGAGCACGAGCTCTGCGCCGAGCGCCTTTGCCAGTTTCCGCCGCTCGATGCTCATGGTCTCGGGCATCACCAGTGTGAACTTGTAACCGCGGGCCGCGCTCACGAACGCAAGCGCAACACCGGTGTTGCCGCTCGTTGGTTCGAGAATGATCGTATCCTTCTTGATCAGGCCGCGCTTTTCTGCCTCGTCGATCATGGCAACCGCGATACGGTCTTTCACGCTGCTCATCGGGTTGAACGATTCGACTTTGACAATAACCTTGGCCTGCAATCCCTTCGTAATCCTGTTCAGCCGGACAAGCGGGGTATTGCCGATCGTCCGGGTGATATCATCATAGACCTTCATGTGTCAGCTCCTTTCCTTGTCGCGGTGCCCGGATAGGTGCCCGGTGGATCGTTCCATCTCCGGATGGTTTATTTCTGAATACCCGGGGCAATATACGGTACCCGCAATCATATTTTCTGTCGGTGGGGTGACCCGGTACGCTGTGCTTTTCACCCAGCGCAGGATCGCAACTTCACAATTGTTAATTGTAGGGCGGGAATAAAAACCTTGGTTTTCCGTCAATTTTTGCATCCATCTCTCATTCTATACACAATAAATGGGGAACCTGTGCTTTTGCTCTTTTCATTTTAAAGATCAGGCAATTGCGGCAAAACCTGACTTAAAATCAGGGTATATTACCAGACCCCTCCCATACTGTGTGTTCACAATTGTGAACAGGAAGGAAATCATGAACACACACCATGCGATTATCGCTGGACCAGCGGCCGGACCGGCATCCCCGGAGACCCCCGCCCGTGCTTATCCTGACCTCTGGGAGGGAAGGCCCGTGGAACAGTCCAGCGGTATCCGGAGCTCCGGGCAGTTTTGTCGCCCGATGGAGCCGATACGGACAGTCCCCTCAGTAACTGCACACCGCGTGAATCGCGGACACTCTGCAGTCCATGGTATGCGTCCGTGACACCAATGCCCTGATATCACGTCCTCACACAGTACCCGGTCTTACCATGCGGCCTCACACACCCGTCATGATCAGGATAGGTAACCATAAAATACGCCTCATGCAGCACAGCACGCACCCGCTGTGATTCCCGGGGGATCGACAACCCCGGGCAATACTTTTCTCCCTGCGTTCTGCTGTTATCATAAGTATTATTATTCTTTTGAGCCAACAACTTCACAATTGTGAAATGTAGCATATTCCACGATACGAAATCCGATAGCAGGAACATGGCAAT
>PMKW01000066.1:5728-11505 GCA_003157895.1 Methanoregula sp.
GCAACGCTCGTGTATTCACGCCAGAAAAAGGTCCTCGTCGCCCTTGCTGCACTCCTTGTCCTGCCAGCGATGGTCTTTTCCGCGCTCGGGTCTTTCGTTACCCTGTATTTCGATGCAAGGATCCTTGTCATCCTTTTCGCCCTTGTGCTGATCCTGATGTCCCTTCAGATGCTGGTTCCTGCCCTGTGCTTTGTCCCGGCGATCACCCGGGGGCCTTCCATTCAAGTGAATATTTCAGGTTCCGCCGGGCATGACAACGTTCTGCACATACCCTGCCTGCACCTTCTGGTGTGGGGAGCGATGGGCGGGCTGGTGAGCGGGATTACCGGGACCAGCGGGGGGGCGTTCTTTGTCCCGGCGCTCGTGGTCATTGGCGTCCCGGTGCATTTTGCCGTGGCAACATCCCTGCTCACGATCCTCCCGACTTCGATCACCGGCGCTGCAACCCACGCGGTCCTCGGGCATGTTTCCCTGCCGTTTCTTGCCCTGTACGGGGCAGGTGCAGGGATAGGTGCATATGCAGGAGCGTCCATCGCCCCGCGAATTCATGCAGATCATATCCGGAAATTTTTCGGTATCCTGCTCATCGGTATTGCGCTCCTGATGATACAGACAAAAGTTCTCGGTGGCTGAACTTCCGCATATACACGGAATGAAACGGCCTGAGGATCGCGGTGCGATACCAGCAAAACATTAACAATTGTGAACTCCCATATTGTACCACGATATCTTCCCGGAAATCCGGCAATCCAGGACCAGAATCAAAGGACAGCCAGTATGCGTGAACAAAAAACTGACCCGGTTCCCTCCCTGCTTTTCCCTCAGGGACTTTTGTCCGTGATCCCTGCTGCCCGTTGCCCATACGAGGTCCCATGATCCCCGGTAATATCCGGGCGGACTTTCCGCTNNGCAATGCTCGATTACGAGCGTAATTACCGGGCAAACGCCGGCCGGGGCGTCCACCGGATTGCCCAGCAGGCATCCCAGAAGTACCGCGACGCCCATGAAAAAGCAAGGAAATTCATCCATGCAGAGGGAGGGGAACTGGTCTTTACCCGGAACTCCACCGAAGCGATCAACATGGTTGCTTCAGGATTCCCGTGGCATGAGGGGGATGAGGTTGTCACGAGTCTCCTTGAACACCACAGCAATCTCCTTCCCTGGATGCGCCTCCGTGACCGGCAGGGANNGAAGCCATCATCACGAAAAAGACCCGGCTCGTTGCCATCAGCCAGGCCTCCAACGTGCTGGGAAACATCGTACCCGTCCGCGAGTTTGCCAGAATCTGCCACGATCACGGGGCGCTCCTTCTTGTTGACGGATCCCAGTCAGTGCCCCATATCCCGGTGGACGTGGAGGGCCTTGGCTGTGACTTCCTTTGTTTCTCGGGGCATAAGATGCTCGGCCCCACCGGTACCGGGGTCCTTTTCATGAAGGAGTCCTGCCTGGAGCCCCTCCTTGTCGGGGGCGGGAGTGTGGAGCGGGTCACTGCTGCCGGATATACCCTCACGGGAGGGTACGAGCGCTACGAGGCAGGGACCCCGAATATTTCCGGAGCCATCGGCTTTGGTCGTGCTCTTGATTATCTGGAAGCGCTCGGTATGGAAGATGTCCAGTATCATGAGCAGCAGATCACGCGGCACATCCTCGGGGGTCTTGCGGGAATTGAGAACGTGCAGGTTTTCGGACCCGGCCCGGCAGAAGACCGGATCGGGGTCATCTCGTTCATTATCCGGGGACTTAACCCCCACGACGTTGCGGTCATGCTTGATGGGGAGGCAGATGTCATGGTACGGTCAGGCCACCACTGCTGCATGCCCCTCATGGAACACCTGAAGCTGCCGGATGGGACGGTACGGGCAAGCCTGCACTGCTACAACACGATCGAAGATGCGGACCGGTTCCTTGATGCTGTCACGAAAATTGCCGGGGACTGGAAAACCTGATATCCGGGGTACTGGTCTATGTCGGATAAGGAATTAACTCAGGGGATGTCACCGGTTACTGCCACTACCGGAGGATCCGCGGACACGACCCCGGGACCCTCCCGAAATCATGGAATGCAGGAGATGAAGGATTGACACTCCCGGAAAGAAACACGGTCGGGGCACCTGCCGATTCCCGCAACACTGCCAAGGACCGGTACTGCCGCCAGGTTCTCCTCCCCGAGATTGGAACCGGAGGACAGCAGAAACTCAAAGAGAGCCGGGCCGTGATCGTTGGTCTTGGGGCCCTGGGAAGTGCTGTTGCAAATGCTCTAGTCCGTGCGGGGATTGGCCATGTGGTGCTGGTAGACCGCGATATCGTGGAGCTGCACAACCTGCAGCGGCAGATCCTGTACACCGAAGAGGACCTGAACCGCCCGAAGGCAGATGCTGCTGCTGAACTCCTGCATCGGATCAATGCTTCTGTTGAGATCGAGACCCATACCAAGGACCTCAACGTTTCGAATGCAGAAAAAATCCTTGCCGGAGCGGATATAGTGCTGGACGGGACCGACAACCTCCAGACCCGGTTCCTCATGAACGATGTCTGTGTAAAGGAGGGGATTCCNNATGGTGATGCCCATCCTGCCGGGCAAAACCCCCTGTTTCCGGTGCCTTGTCCCGTCCCTTCCCGGGCCCGGCCTGCTCCAGACCTGCGACATTGCAGGAGTCCTGAATACCATCCCTGCCCTTATTGCCACGCTTGAAAGCACGCTCGCGTACCAGATCCTCACGGGGCAGTTCGAAGCCCGGGAAGGGACCTCGCACCTTGTCCATGTCGATGTTTGGCGGCAGACGTTTGACAGAATTGAGGTCGGAAAACGGGCGGACTGCCCATGCTGCGGGAAGGGCAGGCTGGATTTCCTGGATAAGGTATCCCGGGAAATGATCACCTCGCTCTGCGGGAGGGATGCCATCCAGATCACGCCGGCGTCCCCNNCCCTCCATGCTCACCTTCCGGTCCGGACCCGAAGAGATCTCGGTATTCCGTGACGGAAGGGCAATAATAAAAGGTACAAAGGACGAGGCAATGGCGCGTTCTGTCTATGCCCGCTACATCGGATTGTAGAAACGAAACGGGGCCGAGACACACCGATTACCCCTCCGGTATCTGTCCCGCCACCCCGGTTCGCGGTGACAGGTTTTACTTTTACGGGATTCGCAGATCCCGGTGTTTCTGAATCGCGGGTGTTCCTGNNTTGAGGATGAGCTTCCCGTTCCTGTGGATCGAGACCTCGCACCGGTCGTTCACGATCAGGAGGACGCCGGCATGGGCAACGATGGTGCAGAACGGTTGCAGGATCTCCTCGCACCGGTCAAGGTCGAGGCTGAACCGTTCCCCGGGGATTGCTTCAAAGGCAGCCGAGGTCTTACAGGGCTTCAGGAGCGAGTACATACATCCCTTCCAGAGACTTCTCTACGAGCGATTCAATATCGATCTTTCCTTCTCCGGCAAGGACGTCCGGGAGCTTTGCCGCTGTCGAAGGTTGTTTTGGGACGATCGTACAGCAGAGGCCCGGGAGTATGGAGATCTCGTACGTGCCGATCCTGCGGGCGATCTCGATGATCTCCTGCTTGTCAAGGGCGATGAGCGGGCGGATGATCGGCAGTTTGGCAACCTGGTTTACGACATTGATGTTCTGGACGGTCTGCGAGGCCACCTGCCCCATCGACTCCCCGGTCAGGATCCCCACGGCGCCCTCCCGCTCCGCGATCCTTTCTGCCACCCGGTACATCATCCTCCGGCAGAAGAGGCAGTGCAGGTGATGCTCACAATTCCGGGCAAAGACGACATGGTTGGGACCGTGGGGGACGACATAGGTTTTTATCGGGCTTTTTGTCACTTCCTGCAGGTGGCGGACCAGCTGCAGGGCTTTATTAAGGTTCTTGTCATCGGTGAACGGCCGGTTGTCCATGTGGACTGCCACGATCTCGACGCCGCGACGGATCATGAGGTACGTGGCAACCGGTGAATCGATTCCGCCCGAGATAAGAGATACAAGTCTGGCCAGGATTCCCACCCCCGCGGCAGGAAATACCTCCCTGCGGGAACCTTCACGTGACAGGGCAAACTCACCGGATGCCCGGTATGCGGATATATAGCTTATGATCTTGCGGACTGATACCGACAGCCCGGTGATAGTGGTGAGTTCACAATTGTGAATTACCCTAGTATGTCTCCCTTGTCCAGCATATAGTTTCTGCATGACCCGGCATCGTGCGATTGAATGGATGCGGGCAGGCAGGAACCAGCTATCTTCCTGCATCGGAACATACAGGTCAGGTCAGGGCGTTTTTCATGGTTGCTGATTCTCATGCCCGGTCAACCCTGATACCGGCCAGCCCCGGTATATTGTCCTGTTTTTTCTGCATCACAGGGCTCAGAACAAGGTGACGTGTACTTTCAGATCCTCTTCTTATCGTTAAGACCCTCCTTAAAAAAAGGCGTTATTAAAACAGCCCTGTTCTCTTCTGTTATCCCATCAGAGATCAGGGTGTTTTTATTTTACCGCACAGGGTCCCGGTAATCAGGACCATTCAAAGACAAAGTCTGTTGTCGTCTTTTTTATACCCTTGACTTTCCTTATTTCACTCAGTGTTTTTGTGACGATCTCTTCGTAATTTTTACCTTCAACCAGTGCCACAAGATCATGGATTCCTGTAACAAAGTCTGCACTTTTTACTCCGTTAACCTTTTTCAGTGCAGTTTTTACTTCCTTCTCTTTTCCCGTTTCGATATCGATTTTCAGATATGCATTTACCATTTATGTGTCAACTCCGTTCGTTATACTCTGGATATGCCGTGCCAATGATTGATTCACGGCAGACGATTCTGATGTACTCCCGCCATCTCCTGTATTATTCCCTTGGATGGGATGACCGATCCATGGAGATTTTTGGGATTTTTCAAAATCCTCACCAGTTTTATCGGGCTGTCTGGTATTTACCGCTGGAGAAATCCGCAAAAATGGCCATAAAAGATAAAAGAACCTGTTCAATGCGGCAGAATGGACCGGGATCGTTACAGGAAAATTCCGGGGAAGAAGAAGAGGGCAAGGTACCAGGCCGCGATCACGAGCATGCACAGGCCGGCAATTCCCCGGATTAACCGGCGGTGACGGGTCAGGTACAGCAGGACTCTTTGCTGTCCAGCCTGCGAGATGCCGGCAATGATAAGAAGGGGGAGCACCATTCCGGTGCCAAAGCAGAGGAAGACGCCCAGCGCCTCAAAAGTTCCCGATGCAGTTGTTGCAAGTGCCAGGAGGACCGCGATCGATGCGGCGTTGCAGGGCAGGATGATGATGCCAAAGGTCATGCCCAGAAGTAATGCTGCCAGTACCGGATGCTCCAGCCGGGGGACCGGGATTATTTGTTTCATCCGTCCACCATCGATATTGAGGATCAGGAAAATCGAGAAAATGAGGAGGGCAGTAAACACGACAGGCGTGATGAAGCTCCTTACTGCACTTCCCCACCGCTGCACGAGAAACGAAAAGAGTATGCCCCCGGCAAACAGGGCAACGATGACACCGGCTGCGACAACCGCACCAAGGGTCAGGGGAGCGAACCGGTTCCTGCCGTCCCCGGCCCGTCCGGCAAGGAACGAGATATAGCCCGGATAGAGCGTGATCACGCAGGGGGACCCGGCGGGAGCATAGATGCCGGCAAGAAACGAGAGCCAGAACAGGATCCCGATGTCCACGTTTCAGCACTCCTGCCCGATTGTGGTTGTGAGGTTCTCTGCACTCTTGACCCCGGCGGGGAGGAGCAGGGCGCGGCCATCCGGACAGA
>PMKW01000141.1 GCA_003157895.1 Methanoregula sp.
TCGGCCGGGTCGATATCGATGTGGATGATCTTTGCATGAGGAGCGAAGGTCTCGATTTTCCCGGTGACCCGGTCATCGAACCGGGCGCCGATCGCGATCATGAGATCGCATTCCGTAACCGCGAAATTTGCATATTCCGTACCATGCATCCCGAGCATGCCGAGGTTGAGCGGGTGGTTGCAGGGAATGCAGCCGATCCCCATCAGTGTCGTTGTAACCGGGATCGATGCAAGCGTGGCAAATTCCACCAGTTCGGGTGAGGCATTCGATGATATGATTCCTCCGCCAGCGTAAATAAGCGGGCGTTCGGCATGATCGAGCAGCTCGAGCGCTTTTTCTGTCTGGCGCTTGTGGCCCTTGTAAGTGGGATTGTAGCCCCGGAGCATGACTTTCTCCGGCAGCTTTACATCTTCGGACAGGCCGGTACTAACGTCCTTTGGGATATCGATCAGGACCGGTCCCTGCCTGCCGGTACCGGCGATATAGAACGCTTCCTGGATAACTCTGCTCAGTTCACCGGCGCTTTTCACGAGATAATTGTGCTTCGTGATCGGCATCGTGATACCGGTGATGTCGGACTCCTGGAAGGCATCGTTCCCGAGAAGGTTTGTCGGAACCTGCCCGGTCAGAGCTACGATGGGAACCGAGTCCATATAGGCTGTGGCGATGCCGGTAACAAGGTTACATGCACCGGGCCCTGATGTGGCGAGGCATACGCCTACACGACCGCTTGCCCTCGCATAGCCGTCCGCGGCATGCGCTGCAGCCTGTTCGTGCCGTACAAGGATGTGCCGTAATGACGAGTCGTAGAGTTCATCATAGATCGGCAGCACCACTCCGCCCGGGTACCCGAAGATGATCTCGGTCCCTTCGCGCTGGAGTGATTCGACGAGGATTTTTGCCCCGGTTTTCATGTTTTTTCCCTCAGTAGTCTGTTCATGCCGGCGATCATCGCCTCGACACTTGCCATAATAATGTCGGTGCGGGCGCCGCGTGAAGTAATTATCTTCCCGTCTTTACTTAATCTTACTGTCACTTCGACAAGGGCATCGGTGCCTCCCTGGATTGCATCAACGTGGTACTCTTCAAGCCGGATATCGGCCACGTCGCCCACGCACTTACGGAGGACTTCCATAGCCGCATCGACAGGGCCGTCACCGGTCGCAGCCCCGGTCATCTCCACGCCATTCACGACCAGCGTGACGGATGCGGTCGGGATCATGTGGCTGCCAGAGGTGGCCGTGAACTGTCGCATCCGGATGACCGGTTTGCATTCGATTGCAAGCACGGCATCGGCAACGGCCATAAGATCGGCGTCCGTAACCCGCTTCCCGCCATCGCCAAGCTGCTTGATCCTTTTGACGATCTCTTTTACCTGGGGCTCGTCGGCCTTGTAATTCATTTCCTGCAGGGCGGCCTCGACCGATGCGGTGCCGGAATGTTTGCCAAGTACGATACGGCGCTTGCGACCTACCTGCTCCGGTTTTACCGACTCATATGTCGATGGTTCGCGGATAACGCCGTGGGCATGGATACCGCTCTCGTGTGTGAAAGCCATCTCGCCCACGATCGCCTTGTTCACCGCAAGCGGGACACCCGTGTGCCGTGAGACGAGACTTGAAAGGGGATAAATCATCTCTTTATGAATGCGTGTCGGGTACCCGTAGAGCACCTCAAGGGCCATCACCACTTCCTCGAACGGCGTGTTGCCGGCCCGTTCACCAAGCCCGTTGACGGTCACATGGGCGCAGGATGCACCGGATTTCAGGGATGCCATCGTATTGGTAAGGGCAAAGCCGAGATCGTCATGGCAGTGGATCGAGAGCGGGGCGATCTTCGCGATGGGCGGGATGAATTCCGCTGCCTTCTCGGGTGTCAGCAATCCCACGGTATCGCAGAAACAGAGCCGATCCGCTCCGTGTTCGATCCCTTGGGAAAAGATCGATCGCAGGAACTGCTGATCCGCACGGGACGCGTCTTCTCCGGAGAGCTCAACGATGAGCCCCCGGCCCTTCGCGTACTCCACGGCATTCATCGCCATCGCGACCACTTCGTCGCGGGTCTTTCGCATCTTCTTCGCTATATGCAGGTCACTGACCGGTACAACAAGATGGATTGAGTCCACATTGCAGTCCGCGGCATAATCGATGTCAACATGGAGTGCCCGTACAAAAGTACAGATCTCTGCATTCAGGCCGGAATCGGCAATCCTCCTGATTGCTTCACGCTCTCCGTCAGATGCAGCCGCAGAACCGGCCTCGATGACATCGACACCGATGTCCGAGAGCCTTGATGCAATCTCAAATTTCTGGTCCGGGTCAAGCGAGACACCAGGGGTCTGTTCCCCGTCCCGTAACGTGGTATCTAAAAAGCGCANNGTTACTGGCAAATAAAACATTCACTCATGGCAATCACCATGAATATTCGTTGGAATGGAGAATATAAAAAATATTCCTGCACCACATTGTCAGATTCGCAAAAATCTATAAGGATGAGCCCGGAAACCTGTTATCCGGAGATCGTATCCTTTCCATGTCCCCTTTTTATTCTGGACGTAAAAATCCTGGTAAGGCTGAAGAACATACTGAACAGATCGCAAAGGAATGCCGGGATCTTCAGCTCGCTGCTACCTGCGGCGAACTTGGTGCAAGAATTGCCGTTCTCGTGCTGAGGCATCCCCTCTCTTATATCCAGCAGATGAAACGGAATTTTGGTAAAAAGGTTCAGGAACTTACACCAGAATACCGGGAGAGGCTGACACAAAAGATCAACGAGCACCTGCTTGGTACCTACCAGACCATCCGGCTCCGGCACCAGCAGGGATCATTCGGTGCGATGAGGGATCCGGTCACGCCCCATCAGAAATCCTACTGGGATATGGTGATCGGCCAGTGCACTGCTGCCGGCGAAAACAATCCCCGCATACGCTTCCTCAACTACCTGCTCGCAGCCTTCTGCATGTTTGTTCTTAATGAACCGGGCCACCCGGTCGGCACACCATTTCCCGGAGGAGATACCGTGCAGCTGATCAATGGGATATACTACTGTCCGGTACGGGAGAAGGCCGGTGACGTGGACTCTGCCCTCTGCCCGTTTTGTCCTGCATGTCAGACCCCCTTAATTGGGTACCTCCGGCCCCCGGTCAATGGCAGTAAGCAACGGAAACAGGAGTTCATCGATAACTGCTACCGGTACCATAACTTCAACGGATAATCCCTGGCGGGACTTAAAAAAACTCTTAATATATGATGAGGTGCATTTCCTGATAATATCCAAAAACCGATTAATCGACGGAGAATTTATTTTATGCCGTGTCAATGAATAGTATTGGAACAGCGAAATATCAACCAATCCAGGATCTTTTACCGGTGTTTTGAAATGAATGCTATGCAACTCCTTGCTGACAATCCCTCTCTTTACATCAACCGGGAATTGAGCTGGATACGGTTCAACCGGCACGTGCTGGACGAAGCCCGGGATAAGAGTCACCCGTTGCTGGAACGCGTGAAATTCCTTGCCATTTTTGCCAACAATCTTGATGAATATTTTATGATCCGAATCTCGGGTCTCCAGCGCCAGCTGGCCAAAGGTGTCCTGAAGTCCCCCCCGGATGGCATGACACCTTCGCAGCAGCTGGATGCAATCCGTCATATGCTCATTCCGGAATTAGAAGCCCAGTATGATACATGGCACAAGGAGATCCTCCCACAGCTCGATGCTGCCGGCATCCATATCCACATGTATGCTGATCTTTCAGATACGCAAAAAGCAGCAATGCATGAATTCTTTAAAAGCGAAGTCTTCCCGGTCCTGACTCCGCTCGCCTTTGACAGTTCCCACCCGTTCCCCTTCATCTCCAACCTCTCACTTAATCTCGCCATCATTATCCGCGATCCTGTAAAAAAGGAATATTTTGCCCGCGTCAAGGTCCCGACCAATCTGTTCTCGCGGCTGGTCCGGATCCCCGGTTCGGATGAAAATACGCATATCACGGATAACGACATCCACCTGATCTACATCGAAGAGATCATTGCAGCACATCTTGACATGCTCTTCCCGGGGCTGGAGGTTGTGGACTCATTTCCGTTCAGGATCACCCGGGACGCGGACCTTGAGATTGAGGTGGACGAGGCCTCGGACCTCCTGACTACCGTGGAGGAGATCATGGAGCAGCGTGCCCGGGGCAACCCCGTCCGGATAGAAATGGAATGCTCCATGCATGAGAATATCTGCCATATGCTTGAGAAAAAACTGGGGGTACCGTCCGATATGATCTACCATGTCGGCCACCCTGTCGGCATGGCTGATCTGATGCAGCTTATGTCGCTCGATCGTCCCGATCTCAAGGATGTGCCTTTCCTTCCGTCTGTACCGGAAGATCTGGGCGAAGGAAAAGATATTTTTGCAGCCATCCGGCAGCACGATCTCATCCTCTACCACCCGTACGACAGCTTCACTCCCGTCGTAAACCTCCTTCGCCAGGCGGCGCATGATCCGGACGTCCTTGCAATCAAGATCACGCTGTACCGGGTAGGTTCCAATTCCCCGATCGTCAATGCCCTCATGGAGGCCCGGGAGAACGGGAAAGCGGTTGCCGCATTGATCGAACTCAAGGCCCGGTTTGACGAGGAGAACAATATCGGCTGGGCCCGGGCGCTGGAGCACGAAGGGGTCCATGTGGTCTACGGTGTTGTCGGTCTCAAGGTCCATGCAAAGCTCTGCATGGTTGTCCGGCGTGAAAAAGACGGGATCCGCCGATACGTGCATCTCGGGACCGGCAATTACAATGCCACGACAAGTCGTATTTACACTGATTTCGGGTTTTTTACTGCAGACCGTGCGATTGGGGAGGATGTTGCCAACCTGTTCAATTTCCTGACCGGATATGCACGGATCGAGGAGTACCAGAAACTGCTCGTTGCACCGGTTACTCTGCGTAACGGGATCATCGACCGCATTGACCGGGAGATTGCATGCCACCGTAAGAAAGGGGACGGGCACCTCATCTTCAAGATGAATGCCCTTGTTGACCCGCTCTGTATTGCAGCCCTGTACCGGGCATCCCGGGCCGGCGTGAAAGTGGAGCTGCAGGTACGGGGGATATGCTGTCTCCGTCCCGGTATCAAGGGGGTCAGCGAGAACATCACGGTCAGTGCGATTGTTGGAAGATTCCTCGAACATGCCCGGATATATTATTTCCATAACAGCGGAAAAGAAGAGGTATATCTCGGCAGTGCCGACCTGATGCCGCGGAACCTTGATCGGCGGGTTGAGGTTCTTTTTCCTGTCGAAAATCCGGTCATCAGGGATGCAATTGTCACACAGATCCTGCCGGCACAGTTGCACGATACAGTCAAGCTCCGCTCTATGCAGGCTGATGGAACCTACTGCCGTGTTCATCCCGCACCGGATACGGAGCCGCTGAATGTCCAGACATGGATGATGAACCACCGGGGATCATGGTATGACCGTGCCCGGTAATTTTACGACCCCCCATACCGGGTTGTGCTGGTACGCGGAACAGAAACTGCCATGTCTCCTTGACGCATTTACCAGCGAGATTGCCGGTGTGAAAGAAGCGCAGGATATCGAGTATATTCACCGCATGCGGGTTGCATCCCGGAGGCTCCGTGCTGCACTTCCCCTTTTCCGGATGTGCTTTCCGGATAAACAGCTCCTGAATTGGATGCAGGAGATTACAAAGATAACCCGATCTCTCGGCGATGCCCGGGATGCGGATGTTCAGATCGCCTTTCTCCGGAAAACATTAAAAAAAATACAAAAAATTACAGTCATGCAGAATGAAAGTTCACCGGCAGATCAACCATCAATGGAACCTGCCATCCGGTTTCTGCTTCCGGCATTGCAGAAAAAACGGAATGTCTTCCAGAAACGTGTTCTGTCAGCAATTTACGGGCTGGAAAAAAGCCAGGTTACTGATGAGATGCATCTGGTGTTCACCACTCTCGAAAGTGAACTCCGGGCAACCCATAAAAAACCATCCCTCTATGGAATTCCTCCGGTTGCAGCGCTCCGCATCGGGAAACGGCTTTCAACCCTCCTGTCATATGAACCCTGGGTATTCCACCCGGAAGCAGTAGCGGAGCACCATGCCACCCGTATTGCCGCAAAAAAACTCCGATATACCCTGGAGATCTATGGTTCCATCTACCGGAACAATCTGGAAAAACCCCTTGCACGGGTAAAAAAAATTCAGGAAATCCTTGGGGATATCCATGACTGCGATGTGTGGATCGATCAGATCACTACTCTCCTGTTACGGGAGCGATCACTCTTCCGTTCCGGAAAAGGAACGAAACGGCCTGATACTGCAACCCTGTCCAGTCTTAAGATCCTGCTCCGTGACCGGGAGACTGAAAGAAAACGGCGCTACCGGCAGTTTGTAAGATACTGGCAGGCACTTGCACGGGCAAAGCTCTGGGAGAAACTCAGACAGACCCTGGATTCGGGCAGGAAGGTAATGTACCGGCCGCGATCACCATACTCAGACCTTTACGCAACGGACGCCGTCCGTCACCTTGCGCAGGAATATCCCGATGGACAGCCCCACAGCCGGCATGTCACTGCACTCGCGCTCAGGCTGTTTGACGATTTGCACTCCCTGCACAACCTCAAACCGCATGACCGTTCCCTGCTCGAATGGGCAGGCCTGCTGCACGACATCGGCTGGAAGTCCGGGCAGACAGGACATAACCGTTATGGGGCGGAGAGGGTATTCTCCGATGAGACACTTCCGTTCGATCTTGAGGAACGCGGGATTCTCGCTTTCATTGTCCTCTCGCATCGGGGAAAAGTCCGGCTCACCTACCCGTATCTTGATTTTGTCTCACCGCAATACCGGAAGAACGTGCTAATGCTCGCAGCTATCCTCCGTATTGCCGACGGCCTCGATTACCTGCATACCGGATCAGTTCATGAGATTCATTGTATACAATCTACCGGTGAGGTAGCATGTACAGTCACCGGTACCAGGGATATAACTGCGGAAAAAGAACGTGCCCAGAGTAAAGAAGACCTTTTTTTGCAGGTCTTTGAAAAGCGTCTGGTGATACGGTGAAATTGAAAAAGATCGGTCCGAACGGGCGTGTAGTCTCCTTTATCGATATCGGGACAAACTCTGTCCGCCTTCTCGTGGTCCGGCTCAACCCGAATCACTCCTACACAATCCTCACCCGACAGAAACAACAGGTGAGGCTGGGGGAAGGGGAGTTCGATGAGGAGGAGATCCAGCCGGAAGCCATCGAGCGGCTGGTCGTAGTCTGTAAGAAGTTTACCGATCTTGCACGCACATTCTCCACAGAGGAGTTTGTCGCTGTAGCCACTTCGGCCATGAGGGAGGCGGCAAACCAGAACGAGATTCTGCACCTGCTGAGGCAGGAAGCCCAGATCGATGTCCGCGTCATCTCGGGACAGGAAGAGGCCCGGTTGATCTATCTCGGCGTGGCAAGCGGTATCCATATCGAGGACCGTCAGGTATTTTTTATTGATATTGGCGGAGGGAGCACGGAGATTGCCGTTGGGGGTGACCGGACCTACCAGTATCTCGAAAGTTTCCGGCTCGGTGCCCTCCGGCTGTCGAACCTGTACTTTCCCCGCGAGAATACCGGTCCAGTTTCGTCAGACCAATATAAACGTGTCCAGCATCACGTCAAGGATACAATCATCCATTCCGTCAGGAAAATTCGCGATATGAAACCGGTAATGGCCGTCGGCAGCTCGGGATCTATCATGAACCTTGCCGATATTGCCCAGAAGGCAATCCACCAGGATGGCAGCAACGGCGATCCGGTCCTTTCGGGTAAAGACCTGCAGAAAGTGATTGATCTGCTCTGCTCCCTCCCGCTCGACCAGCGCAGGAAGATACCGGGCATGAACCCGGAGCGGGCGGATATCATCATTGCCGGAGCAGCGATTCTCGATACCTTCATGAAGGAACTGGGACTCGATTCTATCCAGACCACGGGCCGTGGCCTGCAGGATGGTCTTCTCATGGATTATCTCTCGAGAATGGACGTTTTTCCCCTGCTGGGAGAGTTGTCACCGCGTCAGCGCAGTGTGCTCCAGCTCGGCAGGTCCTGCGGGATTAATGAAGTGCATGCGCGGACCGTTACAGGTCTCGTTCTCGAACTTTTTGATTCTGCAAAAGAACAGGGCCTGCATAATTTCAGTGACAATGAACGCGAACTTCTTGAATATGCTACATTCCTTCATGATATCGGTTCGTTTATTTCCTACTCGAACCACCATGCCCATTCCTATTATATCATAAAAAATTCCGAATTGCTGGGGTTCGACCAGAAAGAGATCACGTTTATGGCCAATATTGCCCGTTTCCACCGGAAAAAGACCTTAAGGAAAAAGGACCCGGAGGTTATGGAGCTTGAGTCCCGTGAGCGGGACACCCTTCGGGTCCTTACTACGTTTATCCGTCTGAGCGAGAGCCTTGACCGGAGCCACACCGCGCTTATCCAGCATGTAAAATTCACAAGAATGAACAAAGAGTGCATTCACCTCGAGGTTGTCGCCCGCGGCGACTGCCAGCTGGAGATCTGGGGTGTAGAAGCAGAAAAAAAGGCGTTTGAGAAGATCTTCGGAAAACAGCTCGTAATAGAGAGAATACCAACGGAATAAAAACGGGGGATCTTTTTTACGCGCCAGGACTGGTTCCCCGGTCTGGCATTTTTGATTGTCCAACGGTCAGAAGGAGGATCTCGCGATCCGTTGCTTTCATGGTATCAGCCCATCATTACCTCTTTGCTATGAACCTGAGACCTGTGGGAGATTAATGATCCTGGTATCGTTTATTACATTGTTTTTCTCTCCGGTTTCTGAACGGACATTTCCTTAAGCCGGAATGCAGGTAAACAAACCTTTCCGGCTTTGGGATGCTGACATGCCGGGAGATGAATTAAAACTCTGTTGCCGGATGTCTTTTTTGGGACTGTATGAATAGATGTTGTTTATGGAAAAAAATGAATATCACGAATTTCCGGTAAGGATCCGGACTTCTGCGGTTACATCATTTCCTGTCATTTCAACACGGTAGTTCCCGGGTGCCCGGACCATGAATTCCTGTATTGTCATAATACTGTAGCCCTTGTTGAATCCCTGCTCATCCTTAAGCATGCCGTTGTCAGCATCATATACCTGCACCTTGAACCATGCATCCGGGCTTATATATGAAAGATTAACAACGTGTTCAGATGAAAGTCCGATATCGACAGTTCTCTCACCATAAAACATTTTTGGGGTTATATTAAACTTGATGTAGAGTGGCGGGGTGATCAGGTCCTGGGTAAAGATCTCTTTCTGCCCGCCATTGAATGCGTGATTGACCGAGTAGACCAGATTATATGTCTCTGTGTACTTCTCTTCATAAGTCTGGGATGGAGTGGGATTGGTTGCAATCCCGGAAGTATCGGATATTTTCGTGGATGGAGATGTCGGGAACGGTGTCAGAGCACCTGTCGGAAGAGTTGTAGCCTGCTGGAGAGTTGAACGGGTTCCTGACGATCCTCTGATTATTGGAAGGCCGATAAAATAAACACCAGCAATTATGACAAGGACAACAACGATTCCTGCGATAACCATGGTTTTTCCGGATCCACCGGAAGACGGTATCGGGGCTGGCGACGGTGAGAAAGGCGCCGCAGGCACAACAGGGGGAGGCGGGGTAGGCGCAGCTGGTGCAACAAGGGGTTGTTCCAGAGGTGTGCCACAGTATTCACAGAATTTTTTGCCGGGAGCAGCCTCCTTCCCACAGGTTGTACAGAATGGCATACAATCATCATAGGTTATTCCTCTATGATATTTTTTCTTTTCCCCGGTTACAGATTCACCGTTCAGGAAGGCAAGGATTTCTCTTTCCTCTATAAAATTGCGCTGCATCCCAAGTTTTCAATTCCGGCAGCCTGCTGATCTGTAACAAATTTGGTATTTGTACTGTTATGGTTAAAGAAATCCGCATCAATTGCAAAGTTGCTTGAGATACTCTTCTCGGGGGGGTCCAAAAAAGCATTGGCCGGGTTTATCTTTATCCGGAACACGCAAGATGCCGGTAATTATCTGCTTGCCGGGAATCCGGACTGGATTTGCAAAGAAAACAAAACCGGTTCCGCTCCTCATATATCAACGCAATTTCCGGTTCATGAGCAGGGCATTATCAGCATGTCACCGGTAAATATTGTTCTTTTTCCCTCACGGCTTTACGTTAGAATCGCATGCTGCAGCCCATCAGGTCTGTAATATTGATCCGATATACCCCCGCATTATTAGAACTTTTTGACAGCCTGGACAAGTTTTCCTACAGTTTCCTGTGCATCGCCATAGAGCATCCTCGTGTTGTCCCGGTAAAACAGGTCGTTCTCGATCCCGGCAAAACCCTTCCCTTGGCCGCGTTTCAGGACAATGACATTCTTTGCCTGTTCTACGTCAAGGATAGGCATACCGAAGAGCGGGCTGCCCTGCCGGTGCGCTGCCGGGTTGACCGTATCGTTAGCCCCGATCACAAGGACTACGTCAGTACTCGGGAACTCCGGGTTTATCTCGTCCCGATCGAAGAGACGATCGTAGGAAACCCCGGCCTCGGCAAGCAGGACATTCATGTGCCCGGGCATCCGCCCGGCAACCGGGTGGATCGCAAACTTNNNNTTTTTCCTCCGAAGCGCCGAATGCCCCAAAGAAGACGTTCGAGAGCGGGCGGTTCATCGCCTTTGCCATATTGAGCGTGAGCAGCGAACCCGCGGCACCGACTATGATACCTGCAATAACCATCGCATAGTTGGGGGTTGCAAACGAGAACCCGTCAAGCGCTACAGCGAGCCCGGTGAAGGCGTTGTACATCGAGATTACAACGGGCATATCGGCTCCTCCGATAGGGAGTGTCATTAAGAGGCCGAATCCAAGCGAGAGGACAAAAAACAGCGGGAGATACAGGGAAACGGAAAGCGGGATCCAGGCAGGGTGTACGATAACGAATGCACCAGAGACAATGGCAAGAGCCAGGACAGCCATGTTAATGATCTGCTGGCCCGGAAAGGCGATCGGCCGTGGCCGCATCCAGCCCTGGAGCTTCAGGAACGCAATGATGCTTCCTGTGAATGAGATAGCCCCGATGAGACCGCCAACAACTGCAAGGGAACCGGCAGCTGTAGTGGTGGTGCTAAGGAGTGCAACTGCCGAGATTCCGGCAGCTGCACCGCCACCCATACCATTGAAGAGCGCTATCATCTGGGGCATGTCAGTCATTGCAACGCGCCTGGCTGCAAGGCAGCCGAAGCCCCCCCCAATAACAATTGCTATCGCGATAAGAGCAAGGTTGGTAAGGCCCGGCGTGAAGAACGTAACAAGCGTTGCGATCAGCATAGCGGCGCCCGCCCAGACGATCCCGCTCCGTGCAGTGAGCGGATGGCTCATCCGCTGCATGCCGATAATGAAGAAGAAGATCGTCACGATGTAGATGGGATCGATCAGCCACGAGAGTCCGGCCATCTTACACCTCCTTTCCGGGTTTCTTCCCGCTGCGGTCAAACATCTGGAGGATCCGTTCCGTGACAACGTAGCCACCGGTCACATTTGCCGCACCGAGGACAACAGCAACAAAACCGATGACCTGTTCGAGAGGTGTTATCGCGAGACCAAGCACGACCATTCCCCCAACAAGCACGATCCCATGAATAAAGTTCGAACCGCTCATGAGCGGCGTGTGGAGGATGGCGGGAACGCGGCTGATGACAACGTATCCGGTGAAAGCGGCCAGCATCACCATGTAGACGGCTGTCCAGAGTGTGGTAATGTCAGTCATAGTTTACCTTCTTTCAGGAGGTCGCGGGTGGGCCCATGCCGTACTTCGCCTGCATGGACCAACAGGCTCGCGACCAGGATTTCATCAGTAAATTCCCTGACAACCTCTCCCTCCCGGTCAATGAGGAGCGCAAGGAACGACTGAAGGTTCTTTGCGTACATCTGGCTCGTATGGAATGGTACCCGGGAGGGGAGGTTCTGCGGCCCTATGATCAGGACGCCATGCTCCCGGATTGTCTTTCCAGCCTGAGTCATCTCGCAGTTGCCGCCCGATTCAGCGGCCATATCGATGATGACGGCACCGGGTCTCATCATTGCAACGGTCTCCCTGGTAATGAGGACGGGAGCCTTTCGGCCGGGAATTGCTGCAGTCGTGATGATAATATCAGCCTGTGCAACCGCAGCAGAGACCATCTGCTGCTCCTGCACTTTCTCCTCGGGTGTGAGTTCGCGTGCGTAGCCTCCCTGACCTTCAGCATTGATCTCAAGCTCGAGGAATTTGGCTCCGAGGCTCCGGACCTGTTCGCCCGCAGCGCGCCGGACATCGTAGGCCTCGACAAGGGCACCAAGCCGTTTTGCCGTGGCGATTGCCATCAGACCGGCAACCCCGGCACCCAGGATGAGCACTTTTGCGGGTCGTATCGTACCTGCGGCTGTTGTCAGCATCGGGAGGAATTTCGGACAGTTATCAGCACCCATGATGGCAGCCACATATCCGCCGGCGGTTGCCTGGGAACTGAGCGCATCCATGCTCTGGGCACGGGAGATGCGTGGGACGAGTTCGAGTGCAAAGGCAGTAACCTTACGGTCGCGCATCCGGGCTACTGTCTCAAGGTTGGTTGATGGGTTCATGAACCCGATAACAATGGTGCCCACGGTAAGCTGATCGACATCAGTTACGGTCGGAGGCTGAACACGCAGCACGATCCGGGCACCGTCCAGGAGTTCGGCCGGACTGGATGCAATCTTTGCACCGGCAACAATGTAGAGATTGTCAGGGTAGAAGGCAGCTGCACCGGCATCATGTTCGATCCGGATCTCGTACCCCGACTTCGTGAGCTTCTGAACCACCTCAGGTACCATCGCCACGCGCTGTTCCCCCGGGGTTTTTTCCCTTGAAACGGCAATCACGACCGGCATAGTTGCCGGGCTTTTCGGATCTTTCTGGATATTTCCTTTTCCCTCTTGTGCGGAAATGGTTGTGTTCATAATTCCCACCCCGCCGGTACGACATTTACGATAGAGTACAACTTATTCTCTCCCTGGATGATCTGCAATGTATCGTACTTGTTGAACCTATATCCTCTTTATTTTACGCACATGCACCGCTATCCCGCGGCGCGAGCGCTGCATTTCGTCAGCCGGAAGGGCTGCGCGGCCGGTCCCCAGCGCACGCGGACCAACGATCAGAACTTCGTCACCGTCACGGATTGCCGGGTCCGCTGATACTACTCCCGGGGCGAGGATATCCCCCTCCGGAATGAAATCATCAATATGTACCCGGTAACCCTCCGGAATAACCGTCCAGCCATCGAGCGTGGGTCGGAGCATGCCGGTACCTGTATCGATTGAGAAGATCTGGACATTGTTCCTGCTGTAAAATACTTCCGGGAAATGCCCACGGAGCGTGGTGCCCTTTGTGTCGGTATCGCAGTTGAACTGGTAGGAGATCATCCCATGGAGCCGGTCATCCCTGATCTTCCGTTCACCCGCAAGAGCAGCGTCAAGCGCATTGAGAGCGGTATTCCCGGCCGGGTGTTCAGTGCAGGAATATTCAAGGGTAATCCCGCACTGCCCTGCTGCCATCTGCGCCACCTTCAGCGCTCCCCCCTCTAGATGGGCAATGATGCGCCGGTAGGGATGTTTCCGGAGATAGCGGGTAAGAATGTCTGCTATAACTGCACATTCCTCGGCATCCCAGTAACCGGTGACGGGGACATCGTAATGCCCTGCCGGGTATACGGTCTCAAGTTCCCGGGGGACCAGTCCGAGCGGTGATGTGACAATCAGTTCATGGGCCCTCCCTCCAATAGCCTGCTGGAACTTCCGGTGGCTCTGCGAGAGGGAATAGGGTTTTTTTGCTGAGCAGGGGAGGAGCACCGCAACATCGGTCTTTGGCGGTACGTACCGCCCGATCACCCGCTCTGCAAACCTCTGCACTTCCGCCCTTTGCAAGGACTCTCCGGAGTTTGCCCGCATAACTCCTGCCCGTGCAATGGGCTGCACCCTTTCCATAAACGCGTAATTACGATCAAGATGGCGTACGATGGCCACCTGTGCTGCATCCATGCGACATCGGGATTCAACAAGGTCGCGAAGCTGCCCCATCGCAATAAACCGGGTGACAAGGGCAAGTTCCTGCCGTAATGCATGACGGTTGTGCTCCTGTAAATTTCCTGCGTTACAACCCGGACAGGAGCAGATCCCGCCAACAAGTGCATCTTTTTGGAAATCACCTTCCGGCGTACAGAACCGCCCCTGTGCCGATTTAAGGTCCACGCCCGTATAATCAAACAGGTCGAACCCGGAATAACAGAGTATTGCAGCTGTTGACGGGAGGGCTGATGCAGGAGCATACCAAGCGGTATCGACCGGGGTTTTCTCTTTCAGACCAATGAGCCAGTCGATATATGTGCGTGGATTTGTCATCGCAATGTGCCAGCCGGCAACCATAACGCAGTCGCCGCTTTGGGCCCGATTATCCAGTTGCGGGTGGATCAATACCGGCTGAATCCCTGCTTCCGGTGGAAACTGGTTCACGGTTGCTTTCGGGGCACAAAGCGGGAGGTTGGCGCCGGCAAGGGCAGCCAGTGCGGGAAAGAATTCCGTGCATTCAGTAACTGCAGGGAGCCTGACGGGGAGCATTCCCTCTGTTTCGAGGATCCCCGTACGGGCAAGACCGTCGCGTTTCTTAAAACTAACTCGGATCATGGGTCACCCCGATATCCCCCAGTACTTCGCGGATAACCGGTTCCCAGCGCGGGCTGCAGCACACCGTGATCCTGCTTTCCGGATGACTCTCCTGTATAAGACGGATGCCCCTGCAGCCCTGCCGGACCATGGCCTCGTCCCATTCCGGGATCTCGGAAGGCCCGATAGGGAATGTCTCTTTCAGTTCCCAGAGGTACGGTCCGAAGGGGGGCTTGAAGAGCAGGGTCGTGTCAAATACGTCTCGTTCCCCCCCATCAAATGCAACAAGGATATTCTTTCCAACGGGGAGCCGATCAAGCTGTTGCTGGTAGCGGAGCACTTCCGTGCGCCTGCAGCTCTCGTCACCCCGGTAAAAGAACCGCCGCTTTGAGACCCGGTCGCGCACTTCCAGCTCTGCAGCATGATCGAGCAATGCCCGATACCCCGAAAGGAGCTGCGGGTGACCCCGGCACCGTTCATCCACAAGCTCCCAGAGAGTACCATCAGAGATCGCCTGTCGTATCCGGGCGATCTCGGCAAGGGTAACATGGAGGTTGTGGAGCGCAAGGAGGCGCTCGCGGTCTGGAGCGGAACGGAGCTCTTCTGCGGTGTGGGACCGGCAGACTGCGCAGGCACAGGGAAGGTCGACGAGTTCACTGATCCGGTAACTGCCGTGCACAGTCAGATACCGGCCATCCTTTGCGTACAGCGCGTATGCCGCGGAGTCGAAGAGATCGCAACCCATCGCGGTCGCAAGGGCAAACATGGATGGGTGGCCGGCACCAAAGAGGTGAATACAGGCAGAAGGGGAGAGTGTCCGCTTTGCGGCCATAACCACGGCGACAAGATCGCGGTACCGGTAGGATTCCAAGAGGGGGACAACCGCCCCGATCGGGCAGAAGGAGAAACCGAGATCGGTTACCTCGCGTCCGGCCCGTTCGCGGAGATCCTCAAAGATCCCGCCCTGCACCGGGCCGGCTATCGGTGCGTCCCTGCCAAAGATCTCTTTTGCCTCTCTGAGGCGCTGTATCGTAATGGCGAGTTCCTCTTCCGTTGTCTTTCGGTCGGAGGCGGGAGAGGTGGGAATATCGAGCGGCACCCAGATGTCACTTTTTATGTCCCGCTGGAACGAGAGCGTCTCGGTATTGGTGATCGAAACCTGCCCGTAAACCGAGAGCTGGAACGAGCCGGAGTCGGTCATAACAACGCCGTCAAAATCGAGGAGCCGGTGGAGCCCTTCGCACAGGGCGCGCTCCCGGAACTGTTTGCTCTGGGAAAATATGTAGGCATTCGTGATCAGGGCCTCGATGCCCATTGCCTGCAATTCTTTCGGGGTAACAAGCAGAAGGTGCGGGTTAATGACGGGAAGCAGTGCCGGTGTCTTTACGGTTTTTTTACCAACCGTAAGCCTGCCGCACCGGCCTGCGATGTCGCTTGAGAGACTCTCGAATGCAATTCCCATACCATACCCCTCATGTCCCGTTATATATGCTGCAATCAGGTTAAACGGTTACCCATTATGTCGACAATATATGCCCGGAAAAGATCTGTCCTTCAAACGTAAGGATCTCGACATTTTTACTGGTCCAGCACCGTTTCGACAGTCCGGCTTTCGTGCAGGTATGATCGAGAAAAGTTATTGCATCCCAGCCGTATTCAGTAGCCACCTGCGGGAGCAGAAGACCGCTCGTGCCCATGCCCC
>PMKW01000019.1 GCA_003157895.1 Methanoregula sp.
GGGCTAAGTTGATACTTTACCCTTCGAAAATGGTACGCGTAATTGATCTGGTCCCGGGGTTTTATATCCGGTGGTTCCACCATGGGTGGCATATGGTTCCCTTATGCCGGGCGCTAAATAAAACTTGCTGCAAAATATATCCGGAATCTTCAATGGGGAAAATACAGGAAAGGGTGCAGGAGCAGGGGACCTCAGGAGCCATGAGAATAATACAGCATCTGCAATTTTTTCATCAGCTACCGGTGAACTTCGGATAATGTGTCCGGCACTCCGCCGGCATGGACTGTCTGCTGCCGTGCTCATCGGATATGTATATATACAAGTTCTCGTAATGAGGAAGTGTAATAAAAATAACCCGGACCGTCCCCGCTGATATCATCATTATCACCGTTACCGGGGAGACAGAAAAACCCGGGTTGAAAGCCTGTCCATTCGCTACAGGATAGCAAAGGAGGATCTGATGCCTGATATTGCCGAATTTTCCTTAAAAGACATGACCGAAGTTTCAGCTGCACTGCGATCCATGGGATCCGGTGCTGCGAGTATGGAAGAAGCGGGTGATATAATTGTTCATTACCTGTACGATCATCTCACGGACAAGGAAGGCGGAGGAAACGCGTGTGCCCTCGTCCGCCTCTTCAAGACCCACTCGTATGGAGAACTCGATCATGAACTGCAGGCATTTGCATCCGGCATCCTGAAAACTGAACCGGCATCTCCTGAAATGAAATGCCTCTGCCTGCTGGCAAGTGCCGGAACACTGCCGGCATGGAATACCCGCAAACAGTCCGCAGGTCACAAGGCAATACCCCTTCCCAGCGAGCATTTTGTCGAAGCATTCCCCATGATCCGGCAGCTCATCCAGCAGCTGGGACTTGACGTCAATACGGTGTTACATCCTGACCCGGCGGTAGTGATGGACATGGCACAGACGACCTACAATGTTTTCCTGATACCGGAAGCGGTAGGCAGCAACTACGTGCCGGTTCAGGACGATTTCGTTATCCCGTTCAAGGTCCGGTCTGTCCTTGGCTTTGGCGGTATCCTGCCTTCAGGGAACCTCTTTGCGATCATCATGTTCAGCAAAGTGAAGATCTCCCGCCAGACGGCAGATATGTTCCGGTCGCTTGCACTAAGCGTAAAGGTCGCCATCCTGCCCTTCGTTGGCAAGGCGGTTTTTTCCTGATGCACAGGAACCGTGACAGGGAAAAGGAGGAATGAACTGATGGATAACGATACTACAGCCGATACGATACACTCCCTTGAATCCATGGTGGCCTCACTGAACGAACTGCTCACCGTAACGGAAAAAGTCGTCAGCGATCAGTCCGAACGGATCATGAAAAACGAGGAAGATCTCAAAAAGAGCAGTGAACGGTTCCTTGCATTCATCAGGGAAGCCGCCATGCGGCTGAAGACCCCGCTTGAGGTGATAGAGGAAAATATTACCGGGATCACCAGCGATATTGAACGTGGCGGATATAACCCGGCGGACGTGGTCCTCCAGCTGAAAATCCAGATGAAGAATATGGAACAGATCCGGCAGAACATCATAGAGCTGAACAAGGCAATCACTGAGCATGGCGATGAATTGTCTGCTGCAACCCGGAAATTCCTCATGGAATAGGTGATACTGATGGCAGTTCCCTTACCAGGTACCGGGGATGACAGGATTGTCCATACCCTGTCCGATTATCTCACCGGCAAAGAAGGCGACAGTAACACCTGTGTTCCTATCTGCCTCTTCAGGACCCGTCCCTGCAGAGAACGCGATGATGAACTGCAGGCATTTCCATCCGGCATCCGGAAAACTTCCCCGCTATTTCCTGAAATGAAATGCCTTTGCCTTTCGGCAGGTGCCGGAATGCTCCGGGCATGGAATTCGCATAAACAATCGGGAGGGCACGAGACAATCCTTCTTTTCAGTGAACATTTCATCGAAGCGCTCCGGCAGGATGGATTACCATAAATAATCCTGATACGATCCCGGGGGAGCCCGGCAGAAGGGATGGCTGCCCCTGATTACCATTACCCTGCTGACCATCGTCATCTTTATTGTCAGCATAGTCTCGCTGCTTTCCGGCTGGCAGACGATATTCCAGAACCTTTTCTATTTCCCGATCATCCTCGCGTGTGTGTATTACGTGAAGCGGGGGGTTTTGTCTTCTCGGAGCTCCTTGCGTGCAGCTATTTTGTCCTGATGGTCATCTTCTCGAATGACCCGGTTGTTCTCGAGGGCGCTCTCATAAGGGTGCTGATCTTCATCCCTGTTGCCGGTGTCATCACGTACCTGTCCCTGATCCGGATACGGGTGGAAGATGCATTAAAAGAGAGCAATAAACGGTTCTTTGAATTCTTAAAGGAAGCCGCCATGCGGCTGAAGACCCCACTTGAGGTGGTGGAAGAAAATATTTCCGGGATCACCAGCGATATTGAACGTGGCGGATGTGACCCGGCGGACGTGGCCCTCCAGCTGAAATTCCAGATGAAGAATATGGAACAGATCCGGCAGACCATCATAGAGCTGAACAAGGCGATCACTGATCATGGCGATGAATTCTCCGATGCAACCAGAAAATTCCTCATGGAATAGATGAGACAAAATGACATTTTCCTTAACGGGTATCAATGATGAGGAGATCTACCTTGTCATGGCATCAGCAGCGGAGATCAGGAACAAGAACATTGAACTGATCAACATGCTGCTGGCCATGGATTACCACGTTTTGGTCATCATGACCAACCAGCCTTATGATGTACTGAAAAAGAATTTTGAAAAAAGCGGTATCCTCATGGACAAAATTACTATAGTTGACACCATAACAAAACATGCCATGGGGCATGATCATGAACCGGAAAAAAATTGCAGGTTTATCAGCAATCCTGCCGATCTGACTGGTATCGGGATTGTTGTATCGGAATCCCTTGCCGGGCTCAAAGACAAGAAGGTATCGCTGGTGTTCGGTTCCGTCAATTCCATGCTGATCTACATCTCCTAGCAGAATATCATCCGGTTCATTCATTTTGTGACCAACAAACTGCGGCTTATGCGTTTTTCCGGCATTTTCATTGTAGTGGAAAAAGGGCTCGATCCGGATGTGCTCACCCAGCTGACGATGTTTGTGGATACCGTTATTGACATGGATAAAAATTCCTGACAATAACCGGCATCTGCCGGACCGTCCCATAAACTCGGGCTATCCCCAAAGAGATTGAACACGACCGTATGACAGAGGGTGCTATTCACAATTGTCTGAAGGAGAAAACCTAAATAACGCGTAGCGAGAAAAGAACCATGGAGATGAACATGGACCCATTACCCGCATTAGAGGAATCTCTCCGGCAGTCGCAACAGATCATCTATACCATCCTGGATGCAATCCCGGTACGGGTCTTCTGGAAGGATCTCGATTCAAACTACCTGGGCTGCAACCGCCCATTTGCTCTCGATGCGGGTCTGCAATCAGCGGAGGAGATAATAGGGAAAAACGATTTTGAGATGGCCCTCTGTGTCAATATAACTGAGACACCTTCCCCCCGATAATTTAGAGTAGAGGGTGGGGAAGGAAAAACTGTGAAGACAACTTTAAGTATGCAAAAGAGGACACCTCGATCGAATGCCCCGGAGGTGAAAGTGGGTGAGCGTAGCGAGCCCCTTGGGGACAGAAGAGCACTCAGGGATCCCGAGGTGGTGGAAAGCGCTACGAGGAGGAGATTCAGTGCCGGCTACAAGTTGCGTATTCTCAAGTTGGCCGATTCTTGCACTGAGCCAGGAAGCCTCGGGGTATTGCTTCGCCGTGAAGGCCTGTATGCATCAAACCTCACCACCTGGCGCCGCCAGCGAGATGAGGGCACCCTTGAAGCCTTGAGCCCCAAGAAGCGCGGCCCAAAGACCGTGGAGCACAACCCTTTGGCTGCGGAAAACGAGCAGTTGAAAAGAAAAAACGAGCGGCTGTCAAAGCGCATCAGGCAGGCCGAACTCATAATCGATGTCCAAAAAAAAGTCTCCCAGATGTTGGGCATAACCCTGGAGAGCCCAAAGAACGAAGGAACCGCATGATGGAGGCTACCGAGATGCTTGCCTGTGATGTTGGGCTAAAGTCTGCCTGTCGAGTTCTTGGGGTTTCCCGAGCCGGGGTCTATCGCAAAAGGGGCGGCGCTAAGCCTTTGTCCCCAAAGGACAGGTCTGCCTCTGCCCGGGCTCTTAATCCTGAAGAAAGGCAGGTGGTACTCGATACCCTGCACTCCGAGAGATTCGTGGACAAGGCCCCCCAGGAGGTCTATGCGACTTTACTCGATGAGGAACAATACCTGTGCTCCATCAGCTCTATGTATAGAATCCTTAGAGAAAATGAAGAGGTAAGGGAAAGACGGAACCAGCTTCGCCATCCCATCTATCAAAAACCAGAGCTTTTGGCCACCCAACCCAATGAAGTTTGGTCGTGGGATATAACAAAGCTGCTCGGGCCAAGGAAGTGGACCTACTTCTACCTATATGTGATTCTCGATATCTTTAGCCGCTATGCGGTTGGGTGGATGGTGGCAAGCTGTGAGTCGGCAACACTGGCCCAGCGTCTGATCAAGGAGACCTCTGATAAGCAGCTCATCGAGCCGGGGCAGTTGACCATCCATGCAGACCGGGGATCATCGATGAAATCAAGGCCTGTGGCCTTGCTCCTCTCCGATCTTGGCATTACCAAGACCCACAGCAGGCCCTACACAAGTGATGATAACCCTTTTTCTGAATCTCAATTCAAGACGCTCAAATACAGGCCTGATTTTCCACAGCGTTTTGGTTGCATTGAAGATGCAAGGCAATTTTGCCAAAGCTTCTTTCGCTGGTACAACAAAGAGCATAGGCATACCGGCATCAACCTTCTTACTCCTGAAACCGTTCATCATGGGATTGCGGAACAAATCCTGGAGACCAGGGGCCATGTTTTGAGTGCAGCCTATGGGGCCCATCCCGAACGGTTCGTTAATGGAGTGCCATCGGTCAAACAGATGCCTGGAGCCGTATGGATCAACCCTCCTCGAGATAGTTTTCAGGAAAAGTGAGGTATGGTTTGAAAATGCCGGGGAAAGGCGACAAACCAGGCAGCCGCGGAGCGCAGCCCCCACAACGCGGAGCGTAGCGGCTGCCGGACATAATCGGAGTGTTTTTAAGAACACAAGCTACACTAAATTCACCGAAA
>PMKW01000171.1 GCA_003157895.1 Methanoregula sp.
TTTGCAGGACAGTATATCCATTCGGATACCCCATCCCTGACACCGGTATCCCGAATCGCAAATCCGATGCACCGGGGGACTTGTGATTACTTCTGTACGGCAGCATCAGCATACTAACCCCTGTTGATACGTTCCGGTCGTTCATGGTGTGCGTTCATTGATTACACTGACCTGTTTACTCATGACCTGATACCAGGAACGATCCGGCCATCCTGACGGACGGAGATCAGGGTCAGCCCGGGGGAATTTGCCGGGGTAATCCCCGGGTTTCTCCCGGGATCTTCCCGCAACACATTTCTTCTCCCCTGCCAAATCCCGGTACCGGAGATCATGAAGTACGAGATCATTGGCGACAACCAGCAGATGGCAAAGATGGACCTGCAGCCGGGCGAGGGGATCTTTGCTGAAGCCGGCTCCATGGTGAACATGAGCGGGAATATGGAAATGGAGAGCCAGCTCAAGGGAGGGGTTATCGCCGGGCTTAAACGGGCAGTCACCGGTGAGAGTCTATTCCTCACCCGGTTCGCTCCCCGGGAGAGAGCGGGATTTGTATCCTTTGCCGGTACCATGACCGGCAAGATCTTCACAGTCCGGATCTCACCCGGAAAAGACTTCATAGCCCAGAAGACCTCCTTCATCTGTTGCGAGGAGTCGGTCAGCCTCGATGTTGCATTCACGGAAAAAATCCGGGCCGGCTTCTTTGGTGGCGAGGGATTTATCCTCCAGCGGATAACAGGAGCCGGGAATGTGTTTCTGCACTGCTGCGGGGACATCATTGAGATGGATTTGAAAGACGGTGAAGTTGTCAGGGTGCAGACCGGCCTTGTCGTCGGGTTTGAGAGCACGGTCAGCTACGATATCGCGCTCGCAGGCGGGATCACCACCGCACTCTTTGGCGGCGAGGGGCTCTTTGTCACCACGCTCACCGGCCCGGGAAAGGTTGTCCTCCAGTCCATGAACCTTGCCAAGATCGCTGCAACGATCTTCCCGTACCTTCCTGCGCCGGAACCGAAGGGAAAATAAGGCTCTGGAGAAAACATTAAAAAAAATACGAGACGCTCCAGGGACTTTGCCCTGCCGCATTACCAGTACACAAAAAGGGAGCGAATGTATGTANNATGCGCCCCCGCCCCCAACGGGGCTGGCAGGCCCAGGGGAGTGATCAAATCGTATAAAACAGGTTTTCTCCAGAGCAGAAAATACCTTAATTTTCTTTGCGGCCAACCCACCCGAGCTTCGCGAGCAGGGCAGCAGTCTCGTCCTGCGCCTTCTCCTTCGGGCCCCGGGGCTGGATGACGAGCGTGATCGCGTCTTTTAAGAGTACATTATTCCCCTTCCCCTTGCAGAGACGGTAATCCCCGTTGAACCTGCGGAGGGCTTTGGAAAACGCGTTGACGATCTTCTTCCGGTCCTTTAAGTCGGTCTTCTTAAGTTTCATAAGGTGTTCCAGGAGAGAGACATCGATGAGGGTGCTCGCCATCCACCCGATCTCGCAGGTGTATCCGAAGATCCACGCAAGGGAAGAGTTCTTTGTCGTTGAAATAAAATCGTCGATTTTGTTGCCGACACTGCAGGAGCCGATGAGCACTCCTTCAATATTCGAGTAATTACCGGCGTCCTTTACGGCCTTGAACATGGCCGGGAGTTTCATGCCGGTCCTGGCCTTCAGACCCCCGATGCGTTTTACGGTCCCGTGGGCGGCGACATAGAGAAAGAGCCGGTTTTCGCGGGTATTGGTCAGGTCGTCCTCAAGGGCCCGGCGGAACCCCGTTTTCTCGTAAAAATTCGCGTAATAGATATTGAAGTCCCCGCGGACACTTTCGAGGCCCTCGAGAAAGGAGAGAACGGACGGGCGTTTGGGTTTCTGTTCCGGTGTCCACCAGAGCCCTTCGATAACAAGTAGTGCAGTGCCTGACATGCCATCACGCTGAAAATTTTTCCTCAGACTTTAGAGGATCCGGGCATGAGATAAACCTTTTTTAAGAACAGCAGGGAACTGTTCGTAATGAATGTTTAAATCCGATCAGGGAAAAGCCTGTACAGTTACCCTGATGGTATTCCTGCAGGGAACCGCAGAACCCCGCACACCGTTGTGACATCATGCCTGATACCCATCCTGATGATGACGGCAAAAAAACATCTGCTCCCTCCGGTCCGGTAAAAGGATCCGAAACAGGCCTGCCGGTCACCATGACGCTTGAAAATATCATCGACCTGACCGGCGAGATGGAGCACCTCAACGAGCTGGTAATGCTCAGCCTCGATAAAAAGGGGGGGTTTACCACACCGGAAGCCTATTTTGCCCTGGTGCAGCCTGTCCTCGACCTGCTGGAAGTGGAGATTCGTATCCGCTGCCAGAGGTGCATGAGTAAAAACGAGATGAAACTGATAATCCAGGACTGGATTGATGAAGAGATCAGGGCGCTCCGGTAAAAACAGCCGGAGAATCTGATGATTCCTCTCCACTCTCGTATCTGCTGACTTTTATGATTCTTCTCTCCCGGGTCTGATGACTCCCGGCAAGAGGTGTTTTTTAAAAATTTCCTCTGCTTCATCTGTTCAGGATGATGCAGGTCGAAGAATTGATCTGCAATTCTTCTCCACGCCCAGATCTGACGACATTCGAAATTTATGCTCTGTTGAAATCATTTAATCGCTATTGTGACGCTCCAGGGGCTTCGCNNTCATGTATAGGTAATTCCGAGGCATCGTATGCGCCATGAGCCCCCAACAGGGGGCAGGGTTGGCGCAAGGGGGGCGATCATAACTTGAAAAGAGGATTTCTCCCGAGCACAAATTTAAATAAGCCCAAAGACCCAGGCACCCATGTTGTGGATCCCGTTTGCTATCACAACGCCCGGGTCAATGCCGAGCACGGGGAAGATGAAGATGAAATACAGGACCGTGCCCAGCAGGCTGCCGAGGTTCCCGAGTGCGGCGACCAGGACCACCTTGAAGAGCGGGATCTTTGTCATCTCCCTGATTGACTCGGTCTCGTAGATCTTCCGGAAATCGGAGATCGGGGGCTTGCGCACGCGGGCCTCCACATAGGCCCCGATCCAGCCGGCATGGAGCATCGGGTTCAAGGAAGTCATCCACGCCACGCAGAGACAGGAAAGCGCAGAATACGGGTGCCCGCCGGCGAGCAGGACAAAAAGCGCCGCGAGCACGCCGTGGATGATCACCCAGAACAGGAACGCCTCTAAAAGGACATTGAGCCCCACACCGGAGAACCCGATGGCGGCAAGGAGGAAGACAAAGAGGCCGGTCATGGCAAACCCGAATATTTTTCCCCAGGGCAGCGATTTGGGCTCGCCGACCAGGGAATCAAAGGCGGGAAGGGTTGCCGGGTTGTCGAGATACCCGGTGATCCCCTGCTGGTGGCCGGCACCGACAACTGCAAGGATCCTCCCCTCCGGCCGCTGGGCCTTGAGGAGCAGGAGCTGGTGAGCGATAAACGCGTCGCGCTCGTCGATAAGGGTACGTGCGCCATTGGGAGAGAACTTCCGGAACTCCTCCATCACAACATCGATCACGTCCTGGTCCTTGAGCGATTCGATATCGATCTGCTGACCATTGTCCACTTCAGCGATGGAGATGACCAGCGCCCATATCATCCGGAGTTTTTCAAGGATACCCAGCGAGTTCCAGAACCGCAGGAGCGTGACCCGGATGTCCCGGTCAATGAGGGCGATCGCAATACCCCGCTTCTCCGCTTCCTCGATCGCGGCTTTCATCTCGGCCCCGGGTGCGACTCCCACATCGAGGCCGATCTTGCGCTGGAGGTACGCAAGCAGCCACTGGACGAGCAGGGAATTGAAATTCTTGACCCCGAGGACATCCTGGACGGTCGGGTCAGCGGCCTGCCGTTTCAGGGCCTGGTACCGCGAGGGATCCAGTTCGATCGCCACGACCTCAGGGGTGTATTCCTCAATGGCTGTGCGGACTTCATCCACGCTTTTCTGCGAGACATGTGCTGTCCCGATAATCCGGATCTCTGCCATAGTTCCCTTTTATTCCATTACCGTTCGCAGTCAAAGCAGATTAAGGATGAGGTGGCTTAAGATGGGGGGGATTGATGCGGAGTTCCCGGCGATGGTGGTCGCAATCAGACGGTCGAAGAGCATCGGCCCGGTCGAAGAACCTCACGGTCCTTCATCTGCTCCGGGTCTTTCAATGCTCAGCATACTCCTGCCCACGGTCCTGAGGGGTTATCAAACCCCGGAGAGGTGAAGGGAGGCCCAGGACCGACCTTCATCCCTCTGATGGACCACCCGGAAGTCGAAGAACCCCGATGAGTTCTCCTATTCAGGGTCCTGGTGAACCATCCGGATCTCACAGGTGTTCGGGCGGGGTATTATCCGCAAGATCGTTCTGGATACCCTTGATCAGCCCCATAACAATGATGACTACCGGCACGATCTCGAGCGTGCCCAGCCACATGAGGAGGGTAAACAACCATTTGATGCTCACCGGGCTTGCCGGGCTGATGAACCCGACAGAAAGCCCGACGTTGCTGAGCGCGGAGACCAGTTCGAACACCACTTCTTCCAGACGGAATGACGTGATATACAGGTGGAGGGTAAGGATGGTGGCAATAAAAATCGTCAGCACGTACATGACGATCACCAGCAGGTTCCTTGAGATCGCCACTTCCGAGAGTTCCTTTGATACGGTCCTTCCCCCGAACCTGAGGGGGACCATGACCCGGCTGCTCACAAAAAAGCGGCGGAACCACCATTTCATCCCTTCATACACCATGATGATGCGGTTGACCTTGACGCCGCCGGCCGTACTGCCCATTGCCCCCCCGATGAACATCATCATGGTCACGACAGCAAGCGGGATCACGGCCCACGCATGCGGGTCCGAATTCGCAAGCCCGCAGGTACAGAGGCCGGCGACTGCCATGAATGTGCCCTGCCGTAATGCTGCCAGAAAGGCAATATCGCTGAAAATGAAGAGGTCCAGCGATGTTATCAGGCTCCCGATGAACGCGATAAAAAGGAGGACCATGACGGTCCTGTCCTGGAACATCCTGCGAACCTTGCCGTTGTACAGGAAGAAAAAGATCTTGAACGGGACTGCACCACAAAGCATGACCGGGATGAGCAGGGCTTCGAGCATCGGGTTGTTATAATATGCCAGTCCCCCGGCATGCAGGGTGAACCCCCCGGTAGCGATTGCCACCATGACGAGGTTTAAGGAGTCCCAGAGCGGTATGCCGGCCAGCATGATTAGTCCCGTGAATGCAAAGGTCAGGACAAGATAGATCATCCACATACGGCGGCCGGTGGACGCGGTGGCGGAGACCAGTTCCTCTTCCCGGCCTTCGGCACGATAGAGCCGGAACAGGGAGAGCCGGGTCTTCCGGTGCAGCGAGATCCCGAACGCGATGATCCCGATTCCCCCCACCCACTGGGAAAGCGATCGCCAGAACAGGAGCGTATGCGGGGTCGTGTCAAGGGAGGTGATCATGGTAAAGCCCGTGCTGGTCCAGCCGGACATTGCTTCGAAGACTGCGTCCGTGTAGGACATGTTAAGGCCGAACACGAACGGCAGGGCCCCGATGAATGCGATCGCGAGCCACGCGAGTGCCACGGCGCTTATCGTAATGGAAAAGGAGGGCTCGATATCCCGGTACGGGAGGTGCGAGATGGCATACCCGAGCAGAAGGAACGTGGCCGGCGCCGTTGCCATGGGCAAAACGAGGTCCCATTCCCTGAAAACAACCAGCACCAGAAACGGCAGCAGCGAAGCCACGCCAAGGAACTCGAAGATGAGCCCCATATCATGCGCGATCATGGCGATGTGCTCGATGCGCGTCATCTCACTAACCCAGCTGATTGGGAGTTTTATCGTGTTATGGGTATCGGTGAGGGTTCCGGTACCTGAAAAAACCATATCCTTAATCCCGATCCGTAACAACAGATCCCTGTTCATGTCTGCACTGCGGAGCAACGACCTCTTCCCCATCGCGGTCATCGGCATCATCACGCTCATTGCGTGCATTGTGTTATGGCAGATCGTGGATATGGTACTCCTCGGGGGATCGCTTGCAATCGTGCTCATGCCGCTGCATCACCGGCTGTCTGCCCGGGTCCGGCCATTCTTCTCTGCAGCAATCATTACCGGGGGTGTCTTTCTGGTTTTTGCCGGGGCTGCATACATCACGCTCATGATACTCACGGCAAATGCAACGACCTTAACCAGCATGTTTGCCAGCATCGGGACATGGCTCAACGATCCTAAAACCAACCCCCTCTCCTATGGCGTGCCGTTTTCCAAGACTACCCTCTCGGCTGTCCTGACTGAAGGAACCGATATCTTTGTGGATTACGAAAAGACCCTGATCGCAAACCTGTCCCTGATCCTGTTCAAGATGTTCGTCTTCTTCTTCTCGCTCTCTGCCCTGCTCTACCACGGCGACCTGCTGAAAAAACGGTTCATGTCCCATATGCCGCCGGTGATCTGCGAATGGGTCACGCGCCTGTCAGCAGTCACGGCCGACACGCTGTATGCCATCTACGTGGTCCAGATTGCCATCGCGGTCCTTACATTCTTCATTTCCCTGCCGGTCTTCTGGCTTCTCGGGTACGGCAACGTCCTGTTCTATTCCTTCCTTGCTGCTTTCTGTGAACTCATCCCTGTCCTTGGTTCCTCCGCGACCTTCATCCTCATCGGGGCCTATGCGCAGGCACTCGGGGATACCCGGGGAGTATTCATCCTCTTCATTTTCGGCTACCTGATCGTTTCGTGCGTGCCGGAGATCTGGATCCGCCCCGTGCTGGTGGGCAGGCGGGTCAAAATCAACGCGGTGATCATGTTCATCGGCATTATCGGCGGGATCCTCACCATGGGCCTTGCCGGGTTCGTGCTGGGGCCGGTCATGATCGTGCTCCTGATTACCAGCTTCCGTATCTATTCCAGCGAGCGGAAGGAGCGGAAGGTTGCTGCAGATGCTTCCTGCGTACGGGTTTAACCGGACAACTGTACCGGTACCGTGAAAAAGGGAAACCATTATCCCTGTTTCTGATAAGAGGTTATGAAGAAATGCCGGGCAATCATGTTCCCCTCAAGGGAATTGTCAAGTCAATGGGGCTGGTCTTTGGCGACATCGGCACGAGCCCCATTTATACGCTGACGGCAATTTTTCTCCTCATTCCCCCCACCCCCTCAAATATCATGGGGATCCTCTCCCTCATCCTCTGGACCCTCACTATCCTCGTTACCGTCCAGTATACCTACCTCGCCATGCAGCTCGGTAAGAAAGGTGAGGGAGGCACGATCGTGCTCAAGGAGATCCTGCTCCCCCTCTTAAAATCCGGAAACCAGGTCGCGTTTATTTCCCTGCTTGCGATCATCGGCATCTCTCTTTTCATCGGCGATGGAGTCATCACGCCGGCCATCAGCATCCTTTCTGCGGTGGAAGGCGTGCTGCTCATCCCGGGCCTGGAAACCACCCCGCAGATTTACCTCATGCTGGTCGCAGCCGTCATTGCAATCGGGCTCTTCTCGTTCCAGGCCCGGGGATCCGAGCGCGTGGCATGGGCATTCGGGCCGGTCATGGTCCTCTGGTTCGGGACCCTCGCGGCCTGCGGACTGACCGCACTGGTCTCGGCCCCGCAGGTCCTGCTTGCCATAAACCCGGCGATCGGAATTACCTACCTGCTGCACAACGGGCTTGCAGGGTTCCTTATCCTCTCTTCCGTCATCCTCTGTGCAACCGGGGGGGAGGCACTGTACGCGGATATGGGACACCTGGGGCGGGCCCCGATCGTACGGGCATGGCACATCGTCTTTGTCGCCCTTGCCATCAATTACCTTGGCCAGGGGGCATTCCTGATCAACCATCCCGGGGCGCACAATATCCTCTTTGAAATGGTAGCCTCAGAATTCTCCATCCTCTACATCCCGTTCCTTCTCCTGAGCATTGCCGCGACCGTTATCGCTTCGCAGGCCATGATCTCGGGCCTCTTCTCGATTGTCTATCAGGGCCTGACAACCCGTATCCTGCCGCTCATGCGGGTTGATTATACCTCTCCTTCCTTCCGGTCGCAGATCTATATCGATATCGTGAACTGGCTGCTCCTCGTTGCGGTCCTCATGATGATCGCCATCTTCAGGACATCCAACAACCTTACCCATGCCTATGGTCTTGCGGTTTGCGGGACGATGACGATCACCGGGATCATGATCACCTGGATTTATATGCGCCGCGGCGAGATCGTGAAGACCTTCATTGCAATGGGAGTGCTGGGCATCACCCTTATCTTCCTGATATCGAATTTCCAGAAGATCCCGTTCGGGGGCTACTGGTCGCTCATCATCGCGTTCATCCCGTTCTGTATCATCATGATCTATGTCAGCGGCCAGAAGAAACTCGCGTCTGCCCTGCAGCCGGTCCCGCTGGACGTGTTCCTGCCAAAGTTCAACGAAGTCTATCAGAAGGTAAACCGCATCAGCGGCACCGCCCTCTTCTTCTCCCGCGATTTCCGCCAGCTTCCGCAGTATATCTCCCGGATCATGTTTACGAACAATATCCTGTACGATGACAATATCATCATCTCGATCATCCGGACCGAGCAGCCGTTCGGGGTGACCTGGGGCGTCACCCGCGAGATTACCCCGGGGCTGTCCATTTTCGAGATCTACCTCGGGTACATGGAGATTGTCGATATCGGCAGGATCCTGACCGATGCCGGGATCGAGGAGAAGACCATCTTCTATGGTATGGAGGACATTGTCACGACCCGTATTGTCTGGCGGATTTTTGCCGCAATAAAGCGGCTCGCGCCCTCGGTCGTGCAGTTCTACAAGCTGCCCTCGGACAAGATCCACGGGGTCGTGACCCGGGTGGACATGTAAGCGGACCGGCAATGCCCTTTTTTGATCGGGTAAAAGGACCGGCCGACCGGGGAAAACCGGGAAAATATGCCCTTGTAAAAAACCCTGCCCGGGAGAAATTCTCTTTTCAGGTGCTGATCACCCCCCCTGCGCCAGTCCTGCCCCCCGGGGGCTCATGGCGCATTGCGATGCCCCGGCATGAGCTGAACTGAAAATTTCCCTGCGATTGCATACAGGTAATACGGCACAATCGCAACCGGGGGATAGTCCGGGGGCTGAGCCCAGAAGAGCGTCATTGCTTTCTGAAGGATTTTTCCGGAGCAGGAAACCGGTTTCTCAAACCGGAAACCCCCCTCCTGCGACAGACCCGGGTTACCGGTAATACGTTGTTATCGCAAGGGGGGGATGCACCGGTGGCGGGGGCGATGCCCCGCGTTATGACTTTCTGAATGATTTCTCCGGAGCAGAAAAATATTCATTCGTTTTCTGAACGGTTCACGCGATATCCATGGTTTCTATGGACGACATCATCCGCTGGTTCAGGTCGCGGTAGGTGTCGGCACCTTCCGTATCGGAGATAAAGGCAAACGAGTAGAGGTGGTGCACGGTGACCACCACTTTCTTGGAGTATGCACTGGGGTAATATCCCGCGGGCAACCGGGCGTCATAGGTAGCGGCCATGGCATTCCCGCTCCTGAAATACTGGTAATTTCCCACGTAATTGGTCGGGAACAGGTCCGGATACATCTTCTGGAACTCGTTCTTGATCCAGTCGATATTGGGATCAATTTTGAAATTCCCGCTCTGGTAGTCCCTGAAGTCCCGGGTAAAGGCTGCAAATTTCAGTCTGCCATCGGGACTCGTGAAAACGACAATCCGTGCGGTATCCGCAAACGTATTCTCGTCACCGTAAAAATCGAACGGGCCGTACGACCGTACCGCATCTGCATAGCATTCCACCTTCCCGGAGCCAAAAGCCGCCGGGCAGTAGTCCGGGGTATAGGTTGAACTGGTAATAGTCCATGTTGAGGGGTAGTCAATGCCAAAATCGCTGTCGGAATATTGTAAAAACGTGATCGCATGTATATCGGTCGGATCTGCGGCAGGGGAAGTGGCTGGAACGACCGTCGCAGTCTCAACGGGTGTCAATAGCGTGAGCGGCGGGGGTGTCACTGCGGTAGCAGCAGGCGTCAGGACCGTTGTTTCCGTTACCAGGGGCGGCTGTGCGGTTTCCTTCTGACCCGTGCACCCCGCTGTCAGGACGATTCCCAGACAGAGTAAAACGAGAACCAGTGCCGGATAGTTTTTCATACTGTATCTGATGGCATCAGCAGTTTTAATCATTGTGTTTATCTGTCTGGAGAAATCCTCTTTTCACGGGATGATCCCCCCCTTGCGCCAGCCCTGNNCGGCGGGGGCAGAGCCAAAAAGAGTGTCATAATTACTATCGGATGATCTCTCCGGAGCATGTTTTTCCGTCCGGTCCTGCCAGCAAAGGGACACCGGCACCTGCCCGGGAAATCCCCCGGGATTGTGACGTTCCGGCGGTATCTCCTTTCGATACCCTCTTATCACGGCCGGACAAATATTTTCAGGCAGGCACTGCCCATCCTGCC
>PMKW01000080.1 GCA_003157895.1 Methanoregula sp.
CTCGAGGTTCATACAAAACGGTCAGGGAGTCCGGATCCGTGCACCTGCGGCCAAATCCTGCAGGGTCAGGTTCTTAAGCTCGTCGAACAGTGCCGTCTTGAAGGAGAACGGACCGTGCGACACAGCCGCCGCCTTCTCGCCGGCAAGGCCGAATGCCGCGAGTGCGGCAGCTGCAGCGGTTACCGGCTCCTTTGATTCCGCACAGAACACTCCGGTCACGGATGCCGCCATGCACCCGGTGCCGGAGATGCTGCCCATCAGGGAGTGGCCATTCTCCACCAGCAGGGTGTGCTTCCCGTCCGTGACAATATCCGTTGCCCCGCTGACGGCCACGGTAATGCCGAGGGTTGTTGCAAGCCCGCGTGCTATGGTGAGCGGGTCGCCGCTCAGCCCGAACGAGTCTACGCCCCGCACCGTTGCTTCAACGCCCGCGATCACCCCAATCTCACCGGCATTACCCTTGAGGAGGGTGATCTCCAGCTCATGGAGCAGCCTTTTTGTGGTATCCGTCCGGAAACGGGTGGCACCAGCACCGACCGGATCGAGGATGACCGGTATCCCGCGCTCGTTTGCCATCCGGCCGGCAAGGATCATGGACTCGATCTGGGCCGCGCTGAGCGTCCCGATATTGAGGACGAGCGAGCTTGCTATCGCGGCCATCTCCGCTGCTTCTTCCGGGGCATCGGCCATGACCGGAGCTCCTCCTGCACAGAGCGTGATGTTCGCGCAGTCGTTGACCGTGACATAGTTCGTGATGTGGTGGACAAGCGGCCGTTTCTCCCGCACGCGTGCGAAGAGGTCAGTATAGGGTTTTGTCTTCATTGCGTTGCTCTGGTTTCATACTGCGGTTACGATATACCGTGATACTATGGGTGCGGTAGAATCATTAAACCGCCGCGGTTTGCCGTACGAAAATTGTGCTTTTTTTAAAAAATCCCGGAACATTCCGGAGAACTCTGATGAGTTCTTCTCTTCCTCGTGGTTTTGAGAGGTTGTCAAACCCCGAAGAGGTGAAGGGATGCGTCTTGGACCTTCAGTCATCTGACATATCCCCGGGACTCTGCACGAGCCGGATGAGATTCTCCCGCCCTTTCTTCACTTTCCGGATAACCCCCTTCTGGTGGAGGCTGTTGAGGGAGGAGCTGACTGTTGACTTGGGCAGTTTGGGTGGTTTCCGGGTGCTGACGGGTCGTATGGGGGGGTCCGCGCAAGGGATCTGCAGGATCCGGCGCATGGGTGCCGCACCTGGCCGGATCAATCCTCTGGTTATTTTCTCTACCCGGTCTGCATGCAGGTGCAGTGGTGCGGTCATCAGAATGTTTATTATTTCAAAGAGGCTGATGGTGCAGTATGGAACTCAGGGAGAAGATCCTGGAAGTCATCGGCGGCCTCCACACGGCTGCGGTCGCCACGCTGGACGGGAACCTGCCCGCGGTACGGTTCATGCTCCTTATGGGCTTTCCTGACATGACTCTTGTCGGGGGGACGATGAAGAGCTCCCGGAAAGTAGTGCAGCTGGAGAAGAACGCTGATGTGGCTATTGCGGTGTGGTCGGGAAAAAATATCACCGACCCCTACGTGGAGATCCGGGCACAGGTGAAGATTCATGAGGATATCGCTACCAAAAAGAAGTACTGGAACCCGATGTTCGTACCATACTTCCGATCGGTTGACAATCCCGATTTCATTGTCCTGCACTTTACGGCAACCGAGATCACCTACTATATCCCGTCCATGAGGAGCAGGGAAGTCTGGAAGCGTTGAGACACTTCCAAAGTGAACTTCTGGAAGGGCAAGGGCCGGTACCGTTCCGGTCTACGGTATTGCCGGCTTCCAGAGGCCGATGGTATTGCCTTCGGTGTCCTGAATCATCACCACCAGCCCGACACCCGCGATCTCCTGCTGCGGCATGGTGATCTTCCCCCCCAGTTTCTCTACATTTGCCTGCACGGTATCGATGTCCTCGACTATCACGAAATTGAGGATGGGCTCTGTCATGTGCCGCTTGTACAACCCGCCCGTGTTCATTGTGCCTTCGCTTGCTGTCCCGGTAGTGATATCATGGTACTGCATCTCTGTCATCCGTGCCATGTCACCGGACATCCCAATTGGTTCGATCTTCCACCCGAGGAGGGCAGAGTAGAAGCATTTTGCGCGGTCCACGTTGTCAGCCGGGATCATGAAGTGACCAATGTTTGCCATGGGCAATGATGGTGAGGGAATGATATTCAGGGTTGGGGTTGTGCACATGGCAAGCCACCTTGCCGGTACCTTTGCGGTCCCCGGCCGGGTTCCGGTTCGCTACGCGTACAGGAGCTTGCGGTCATCAGAGGGGCGGTTATCTTCCTGCCGCGCTTCGCCTTCCTGCCACGGAGGATCCAGTACGCCATGAGGGCGGATACGGATACCCTGCTGGACGCCTCCGGAAAGGATGGGCACGTGAAGAAGGTATCCTGGACGTTCTTTGCCGCCACCGCCGTCCTCGTGCTGGCGCAGGGACTTAACCCGGCAACGGCCGGAAAGTATTTCCCTGCCATAATTTTTCCCGGTAATTCCCGGCAACAGGGTATTGGTTTATTGGGGAAACAGAAAGGAAACCCCCTCAGGAAGACAGGTTCATAATACTCCCAGCCGATTATACACTATCCATGAAGAAGAAGATCGTCTTAACATTCCTGTTCATCCTGCTGTTTCCTGCCCTTCTCTTTCTCCTTGCCGGGGACGGGGAATGGCCCGAAGCCTGGGTCTTCACCATCTGGTTCATCTTACTCTGTTATATAACAATCATGTACCTTTACCGGAAGGACCCGGCATTGCTTGCCGAACGGTACAGGAAACCCGGCACCGGCAACCAGGAGCCCTGGGACCTGTTCGTTGTGTCAGGGCTCGTGGCCGGGTTCACGGTCTGGATCGCCATCATGCCGCTCGATGCAAAACGGTTCGGGTGGTCACCGGTCTTCCCCCTCTGGATCCAGTTTATCGGTGTGGCCATGCTCGCCGGGTCGTTCTTCTTCTTCTTCCGGTCCTATGCTGACAACACCTTCCTCTCTCCGCTCGTGAGGATACAGGATGACAGAAAGCAGAACCTCGTATCAACCGGCGTATATGGGTTTGTCCGGCACCCCATGTATCTTGGGGGGGTACTGATGTTCCTGGGAACCCCCCTGCTTCTCGGCTCGATCTATGGCTTCATCGCCGGTCTGGTCCTCTCCGTTCTTTTAATAGTGCGGATCGTGGGTGAAGAAGTAATGCTCTTGCGGGAGCTGGAAGGCTACCGGGACTATTGCAAGAAAGTCCGGTTCAGGCTGGTTCCTTTCATCTGGTGAGGGCCCCGGCCGAAAAACAATGGGTATGGATTTTAAGTACCGGATGGTGATCACCGTTAGGTGACGGATCATGCTGACCAGCCATAAACTCCTGCAGCAGTACTGGTACGATGGCCGCTATGACCATGCAAACGTCCGGGTGTGGTATAATCGACCGGGGTGTACCCGTTGACCGGTCAACGGTGAGCGGCCCTGAAATCATCCTGGAACCGTATTATAGACGATCCAGACCGGCGAGGAGGAGAAACCGGTACCCTATCACCGGATCCTGCTTATTACGTATGACAGTGTTGTTGTATTCGAGAACCGGAAAATCCAGGGACTTGCCGACAGGATCCGGGAAGGGACAAAAGGATTGTGGCACGTGATCCTATCGACTTTCCTCACCACATCCCCTTTGGGTGTTCCCGGTCAGGGACAGACCCCCGGCTCTCTTTGGTACGGCCCGGCTGCGGGGACTGCAGGGAATATTGATGCTGCGTGCGGCTGATCTCGTGCTGGCGCCGGTGGCCGGCCAGGAAAAAAGTTATGCTGTTGATATGGTGATAGTCCATGGGGTGGCTGCCGCGACGTCGAGATAGTAAGTCCCCGCATCCAGCTGCACGGATTTCGTGCCGGTGTAGGATCCTCCCTCGTTTGCCAGCACTCCGATATCGTCACCGGATTCGTCCTTTATTGTGACAATAAAAACCTCATCGCCCGGATAGTTCATACGAAATACCCAGGTCCCGTCACTGGTCATCGTGAAGATCTGCGTATAGTCCCCGATCCCTTCGAAGGAGTACGTTTTTGAGGAGGGATATCCGGTTGCAGGTGTTTCCAGCGTTGGCCATGTCGTTATTATGATAACGGGGGCGGTCGTTGTAACCCGCGCCGGGGTACCAGACACCGGTGTTGCCACCGGCGCCGATGGGGAACCCATACATCCGGCCATGCTCATTGTGCTGATGAGGATGATGATGAAAACAACAGCACATTTCCCTTTCATAATTCCACGACAAGTTTCTGAAGTAACAACTATTACCCTTCGAAGAGATGCCCGGGGATTCTATCCGGCCGTACTTTCTCCTCCGCTCAAGATAGCTGCACCAGGGCTCCTCCTCCCACGGACGTGCTGATGCAATACAGGATACAAGGACCAGACTTTTACTGTAATTTATCTCTACTACCATTCGTCCGGTGAATTCCCCGCGGAACACCACAGGGGTCCCCTGTACCAGCGCTTATTTTGCATTCTTCACCTCCATTGCCACGCGGGCCTTGCACCGCGGGCACTGGACCTTCACCGGCCTTGATAACCGGTTCAGACTGGCCAGCCGGATCCCCATGTACGTCCATGCATGACTGCACCGGTGGCAGGTAAGACGGCAGCTCGTATACTGGCTTTGCATGAGCTACCTGTCGCATTCCCGGGGTATCAAGACCCCGCGAGCGGCGGGTGAAAGTGAAGATCCCTGCCAGCGTCCTGGTCTCACGTCCTCACCTGCCATCCGGAAGGGGGATTATTCCTGAACCTGACCTTTCTGGTAACCCAAAATTATTGCCTCATGCAGAACAGCACGTTCCTGTGGGAATGGTAGAATAAAACGGGGGCTCCGGATCCGAAGGATCTCCTGGAGGCGCTTCCAGCGGAATATTCAATAATCCCCGGGGCAACCGGTAGTGATGGACCTGAAAACAACCTGTATTATCCTCCTCATCATTGTCGCGATGACAGCATTCTCCGGCTGTACCGGTACTACCGGTCCTGCCCCGCAGACTCCTGTTCTGACCACGGGTACTATAACCCCGGTCATGACCTCAATCCTGGTGACCGCAGTTCCTGCCAACGAGATCGCACAGATCATGGTCAATAACTTCGGACTTGACCCGTCAAACGGGGATATCTATGAGTTCCTGGGAACTGTCCAGGTCAATGAAGGTGCGTACCAGTCGGTACAGGTCATTCTCCGGTATCCTGACAGTCAGGAGTATGTCTATGATGCCGGTGGTATGGGCGGATCGAACCAGACATTAAAACCGTTCTTCCTCTACCCGTCCGATCACTATATGGGGACCAATCCCGAGAAGATCATTGCGCTTGACGGGAAACGGTACAGCACAGTCTACCGGCCCGAGAACGGCGTCTCTGCAGCATGGATTGCCACCACCGATACCCTGATCTCCCCGTAAAAAAAGGTCTCGTATCCCGGGGAGTTCCCGGGATCATCCCTGTTTTTCCCCGGATTATTTCCGTACTCTGCCGGAAGAGCCGTGCGGTTTCTTTCTCCCGTATGGGCAGACAAAAAGGCAGAGTCCGCAGACAGCAGTACGCCCGTTCTTCTCAAGGCCTTTGAAATACCGGTCGCAGGCTGCGGCATCGAACCGGGCCTTCCGCGGTTCATCCTCGTGGAACGGACGGCCGGTGAACGCGTGGACCGGGCATATGTCTACGCACTCCGTGCACTTCCCGCACCGGGATTCCATGGCCGTACCGGTCGGGACGAGCGGTGCATCGGTCAATACGGCAATCCACCGCACCCGCGGGCCGTGATCCGGGGTGACGAGCAGGCAGCTCTTGCCGATCCAGCCGAGGCCGGCCAGGTGCGCTGCCAGTTTCTGGGAGAAGACCCCCGCGATCAGTTCGTCGCTCGACCGCTTCGAGGCCGGGACAGGAAACGACCGGAACCCCTGCTGCTGGATGGTATTGGCAATCCGGAGGCCGATCTGGTCCAGCAGCTGGTTCACGACATCATAGGTATGGTGGCGGTACAGGATTCCCACGGCCGGGTCTTCCCGTTCCGGGAGGAGATCGACGAGGGTATCCAGCAGCCGGATCCCCATGACAACCGCACGGGGATAACCGGCGACCCGGTCACCACCCTGTGCACGGACGAAATCCCGTGCACCCGTAAGATCGGCAACGCCATAGTAATCCGCCCCGAGTGCACGGGCCTGTACCGGCAGATCTGCATCAGGATCCATGATTATCCTTATTCATCATTTCGCTTCAGGGCCTTGTCATCTTGTCGGTCTGCTCGGCGATGCCAGGAAAATCCGGTACAATCCGGAGATCGCAGGTCAAAAAAGTTATGGTTCCGGTACCACCGGAGCAGCGCTGTCGTACACGCGGGTCATATAGCGTGCCTGGAACACACCGAAGAGGGGAGAAAGAACGATGAGGAGAAGGAGACCGAGACCGATAAAAAAGAGCAGTCCGGCAAACCCTGCTTTCAGCAGCAGTACTGTTGCCCCGGCGACAAGGATGAACCCAAAGACCAGGATAAAGACCGGAATGCCGATAACAAGGGATACGAGAATGAGCGCCACGATATAATTGAGCCAACCGATCCTCCCGATCGTCTCAACAATCGCACTGAAGTTGAAGGCCTCGGTAAAGGTGCCGGTCCGCGCAAAGCGCAGGTATGCAACCGGCAGAATGAGTGCAACGGCTATCTCCACAAGGTAATACAGAATCATCAGGAAAAGGTTCGGCGCAAAGGCTGCCATCGCATTCTTGTCCGTGCTGCCGCTGAAGAGGGCAAGGAACAGGGTCCCATAAATGAACACCCAGAGGATCAGGAGGGGGATCGCATAGACAATTCCCACGACCAGCAGTTTCAGCCCGTCGACAAAGAGCGTTCCCCACTGGTCCACGTCCGGCGCCGGTTTTGCCCCCCGGTACACCCGCATGATATACCCGTTGAACGGGAGACCAAGACAGATGATTGCCAGGATCAGGTTCAGCCACCGTTTCATATTTAAGAAGACGCCTTCCTTTGTATAGGTAAAGGCATCGCCAAGCATTTCTCCAAAATCCATGTATCCACTACCTGTGACAACCCGGGGAACAGCCTTTTAGCCGGCCGTCCCCTTCACGGTGTAGTATTGTCTCATCCGGATAAAAAGTATATGTCCGCAGGGGGCACTGCCGGTAACAGGTGTCAAGACGGGGGGTTGGCACAGCCCGCACTTTTTTTGCCTATAACAGCTCATTGCGGCAGTGAAGGTGGATAATTCATGTTCGGTTTTCTTACCCAGGCCGTATGGTCCCCATATATAGCAGGTGCCGGTATCGGTATTCTGAGCTGCCTTGCACTCGTACTGGCAGACCGTCCCCTGGGATGCTCGACTGCATTTGTCAAGGCCCGGGGGCTGATTGGTAAGGTGTTCAGTGCAGAAAAGACAGAAAAAATGGAGTATTACCAGGAGATCGTTCCTCAGATGGACTGGGCGTTCATGATCATCCCGGGGATCATCATCGGGGCATTCCTGTCATCAGTCCTTTCCGGTACATTCCATGTTATCTGGGTGCCGGCACTGTGGGAGTCAGTCTTCGGCGGTAATGCGGTCCTCCGTATAATTGTTGCCCTTGTCGGGGGGATCCTGCTCGGCTTTGGGGCACGGTGGGCCGGGGGGTGCACGAGCGGGCACGGGATCAGCGGCTCGATCCAGCTCTCCCTTGCCAGCATGATCACGGCGGCCTGCTTCTTTGCCGGGGGGATTGCCGTAGCCGTGCTTCTGTACCGGGTCATCGGGGGGATCCTGATATGACGTCGCTTGCCGCCATCCGGGGCAGCAGCCGTACCCAAGTCGTGCTCGGCCTTTTCACCGGGATCTGCTTTGGCTTCCTTCTCCAGAAGGGAGGAGCAACGGATTACGGGGTGATCGAGGGGCAACTCCTCCTTACCAATTTCACCGTCCTGAAGCTCATGCTCTCGGCAGTCATGGTCGGCATGATTGTATTCCCGATCCTGAAAAAGTTCGGGTATGCAAACTCCCATGCAGCACACGGGACGCTGGGCGCGAACGTGATCGGGGGCCTGATCTTCGGTGCAGGGTTTGCCCTGCTCGGGTACTGCCCGGGAACGGTGGCCGGCGCTGTCGGGACGGGAGCGCTCGACGCGCTCATCGGCGGGATGACCGGGATGCTCATCGGGACGGGTTTTTTCGCAGGGCTCTACCCTGCCCTGAAAAGCCGCGTGCTGGCCTATGGAAAATTTCCTGCGGTGACCGTACCGGAATTCCTTCACCTGAACCTCTGGGTTGTCATCATCATCCTGGAAGCGTTCATGACAGGGTTCTTGATCCTGCTCGGACAGTACAGGCTCTGATCGGTACAGAACCCTTGTAACCTCTTTTTTAAAAAAAGGGAATTTATTGTCCGGATTCACATTGTGAACGTCAGGAACCGTTCTTCCTGATTCATTACCTTTAAGTAATCCGCGCCACATGGTGTATCTGTAACGTCCTTCATAGAGAAGGAAGGAGTGAGGTCGTACCCTATGGCACCAGATATGAAAATACCGGTCAATTACGCCGAAGCCGCAGAGACCCTGAAAAAATACCTGAAACTATCAGGCTCCCCCGTGGCATTCCGGTTTGCAACAAAGAAGGAAGAAATCCCCGCCGGCATGGAGAAACTCGATAACACCATCCGGCACTGCTCGATGGTCGGGCTTGCACGGAAAGAGGGTAAGATCTTCTATTCCACAGCAGAAAACCATGAATGTAATGGCGGGGCATGGTCGCTCGGTCTCAAAGAGATTACCGAGAATTTGAAAAACGGTGATTTTTACTTCAAGCTCGGGAAGTTCGAGAGCTCTGCGGCCTGCAAGCGGACCATCGACCGGGTCCCCCATCTCGGCACCGGCGACACCTATGCTACGATGTACGCCCCGCTCGAGAAGACCCCGTTCGACCCGCAGGTAGTGCTCATTGTTGCAAACCCGTGGGCCATGCTCAAGCTCGCCCAGAGCACCCTCTTCCGGGTCGGGGGGAGGATTAACGCGGAGTTTGCTGGCATCCAGTCTGTCTGTGCCGACACCTGCGCCCAGACCTATCTCACCGGGAAGGTGAACTTCTCGCTGGGCTGCGACGGGTCCCGCAAGTTCTCGGGCATCGAGGACGGGGAGATGGTCGTAGGCATCCCTGCCGAGATCCTGCCGGAGATCACCGAAGCGCTCAGGATAGTGGCTGCCGCACCGGGATCGAAGCCCGCCGGGAAATAAACCGCCGTAAACGCCACATATTCCGGTAGCAGTCGCTTTTTTTAATAACACATTGTTACCGGTGAATAATGTGAAAATATCAGTGTAGCAAACACCCGGTCCGTACACGCTCCTTTGAGGATCAGGCGCTGCACTTCACTTAAAAAATTCCCATTGTCCATAGCAGCACTTTACTGTCGATATTTCTATCCTCTCAATCATTTCCCCGATTGCACCAGCCAAAAAATCAGATTATAGTATTGTTATTTGTCCCGGTTGATTGTTTATACTGGTTGTAATCTTATGATATTCCCGTTGATGACCATGTGAAGTAGGGAGGATCGTGAGGATCCGTTAACGTATCACCGGATAATATGAAGGTGTATCCCCCTTCAAGTTCATATTGGCCTGCCGGATTGATTGAGTAGGTACATTTTGCATTCGGATCCCCCGAACAACTTTGTGATTTCCCCATAGGCTTTCCGGGAGAATACCCATATTCAAAAGTCCCGTCAGAGAAGAACTGATAGCATTCTCTTACGTCCGTGGGTGCCTTCCCTATGTTTAACGTTTTATACCGGCACCAGAAACCATTGGTAAAATTATGTTCCTGTATTGTTGTAACAGGGGTTGGAGCTCGTGTAATGGCAACGGTTGGTGTCGGGATTGAAGTTACGGGCACTGTCACATAAACGATCTGCGCAGTGGGTGTTGCCACCGGTTTCGCGCTCGTGGATCCCGTGTTTGTGCATCCACTTATCAACAGAGTTCCTATTATCAGGATTGTCAGGCATTCTGTAATCCGCCGGTTTTTCATATTCCCCCACTTTCAATTAATCAACTATATACTTATTTATTTGTCCTCGCATATGGCGGTTGACTCTCCCGTATTGGCGGCAGATATGCATCTCGTGATCCTCCGGGTATTGTAGTCCCTGCAGCCTCCACCCCTTATCATACCTGACCGGTTGAAAACAGTAACGAACCGCCCATCTGTCCGTTCCCTGCATGCCGGCTCTTTACCGGGAATCAGCGCAAGCGATAACCCTTTGTTAAAATTCCCGAACCCTTTTTCCCTCGCATATCAATGGGTTTTCCTGATCCCATATCCGGGATCTGCTTATTAAGGGAATATGGCATATGCAGAGTGAAACTAACGGAGAATTCCAGACTACCGGAATAACCCTGCCATCCTTTTTTGCTGGCGTTTCTCATATAGTATGAGGGGTGTTAACCCTCTGAGTCAAAGGAATATTTCAAAGAATTTAATTACAAAATATTCACAATAAATAAAGGGAAAAAATGACTGATGATTTTTATTATTGCCCTTATCGTACAAGTATCAGCCAATGTAAGAAGGAAAAATGTGGAGACTGGAATACCAATGAAAATGATTGTAACATTAACGTGGTTGCCAAGATGCGACACGAAATGAATGGATAAATGAAAAGATAATTAAAGATTCTAAAATATCATCTCCTTATTTACTCTCCCTATTATAAACCGATGGACAGGAATGCCGGGTTAGGGGGTTGTGTCCATCCTGCACCGAATGACTGGTTTCTGTGACAGGATTGAGTTCCTAAAATGCACTCAGTCTTTGCTGCCCACAAAATAGTTTCGGATGATCCCGTTTTCATAGTTCCGGAGGGAACCTAAAAGGTTCGTGTTTGTTTCTGTTGGCATTTCTCTCCACTACTTCCTCAAAGGCAGATAACAGACGAGGTGCAATCATGGAGTGCGGTTCCATATGGCAGTAAGCTGCAGGGGAGGTAAAATGATACTGATGGAGTTGGTTTCACTCAACCCGCCTGCATTTTATCCTGACCTGAAGCCGGTTTTTTCGAACCCTGATCGGTATATGATAGACCTTTGAGCCGTATAAAAAAATACTATAAACCGACCACTGAGTTATCTATTGGGGTAGCGGTCAGAGAATCTGTTGGAGTATCAGTCGGAGCAGGGGCTGAAGCAGCCGACAGGGTAGCCAGCGGAGAGACAGCCAGAGGGGGGTCAACTACAGAGGAGTCAGTCGAAGGTTTGTTAACCGGAGGGTGGTAAACCGGGGGTTTTTTGACCGGAGGGTTGTTAACCGGAGGGTGGTAAACCNNAACCGGAGGGTGGTAAACCGGGGGGTTGTAATCCGGAGAGTGGTAAAACAGAGAACTGGAATCCCGCAGGTAAACCCCGCGCTGGTAGTAAAATGCCGTTGAAATAAGATTTACCGTGCCAATATCATACGCCCCGTTCGCCTCTTCCCCAACGACAGTTCCCGTATAGGTGTTACGGGGGTACAGATTATTCCACGTATCGAAGTCGGTGAAGTACAGGATTCTCCCATCGGTTGTTAATACTTCATAATTGCCGTTCATTACGGTGGTCGATAAGACCGTAAATTCAATGACGGAGGGGGATAGCGAGGTCTGAATTCCCCCGGTTAACGCAGATACCGTGACAGAGGAGGAAAGACGGTTGACCGTCCCGACGTCCAGCGTACCGTCAGCCTCTGTCCCGGTGATGGTTGCGGTATAGGTATTCCGTGGCCACAAAGAATTCCACGAATTGAAATCAGGAAGGTTGAAAATCTGCCCGGAGGTTGATATTGCTTCATAATGCCCGTTTGCAACGGTGGTCGACAATACCGTAAATTCGGTAACATAGGGGTATTGCTGAGCCGGGGATGTTACTGTTGGCGCGGAAGCCGTGGGAGACGCACTTACAGGAACAATTGTCTGTTGTGCGTGTGGTATATTGTAAAGGTTCACTGCACCCATTACAATAATGCTCACGATTGCTAACACCCCCACGATAGCAAAAAAGTAAAGAATTGCTTTTTTGATCGCACCGGTTTCGATTACGATCTGGGACATAATGTAATGTATGCTTTACAACTATTAGGGTTTTGCATTGCATAAAAATCAGTACCTGGATGTGCACTGACTGTGGGCAGTATTGCCGGTAACAGGAGAAACCGTATGGTGCGTACGGCCCCTGGCACAGGGGCAAAAGACAGATATGGCACAATCGCAACCGGGGGATGCCATAGTTACGGGGGCAGAGCCAAAAAGAGCGTCATAATAAATATCAAAATGATTTCTGCAAAACAAAATTTTCGAAAATTAAATGGTTTTAAGAGACACTAGAGGAGTCTCGAGCCAGCAGTCGGCCCGGGCTTGCACTCGAAGACTTCCGTGATCTTCACAATAACGAGCGAGCGTGCGGGAAGGGCAGGGTTCTTGATGTTGAGTTTTGCCTTCATGGCATCGAATTCCTTCCCACTCGTCCTGACTGATACCACACCCTTGCATTGGAAGCAGCCCTTGATCTCAGGCCCCCAGAGATAGAACGCGACCTTCGGATTGGTGCGGAAGTTGGAGAGCGTCTTGTTCATAAAATTGTCCACGAACCAGATGGTTTCGTCATCAACGAGTTCGGCAATTCCCACCGGGATTACATTTGGCGTCCCATCCTTTGATGCTGTTGCCAGCGGGAAGACCTTCATTTTCGAAAATGCCTCTTTCATGTCTGCGGTTAATTTCACCATGGTCTTTTCACCTATGTGACCAATGGAATTGCATAATAATATACTTTGGTGTGCCGAGGGTCATCAGACCCGAAGCAGGAGAATATCGAAAGTCTTCAGACCAGAGAGTGGAGAAGCACGAAGTTCTTCGACCGAACGCATAAGCGTTCTTCGATCTGATAGTCCGGGACAATCCCTGCCCGCCTCGTCGGTATAACAAGGGATACCCGGGCGGACCCCTTTCGGAACCGGCACAGAATAGTCCGGGGATTTGGAAGAGCCCGAACCACCCGGCAGGTGCCCGGACATGACAGCGACACACAGGCAGACCCCGCCATAAGCTTTCCTCCTGCTTCCCCCGCGATCATAACAAAGAGTCCTCCTTCGGACAGGTACGGCGCTCCCCGATCGTTTCTCTTATCATGCCGGCCGCGCAATCATAAAGCGTGATGCGTGAGCCGCCGGTAAAAAAGGTCCTCTACTGGTGTGAAGAGTGCAACGTGCCGCTGGTCGCAAAGACCTGTGCATGCAGGAAGGAGGGGAAACGGATCGAACTCCTCCAGCCGTACGATGTCCGCCCGGCCCTTACTGCAGATGCCGCCCTCATCAGGCGGCTCATAACTGAACGGTTCGGTACGGTCCCGCTCCAGAAGATCCTCCTCTTAAACAAGACCGGCGGGGCGGACCGGGCAGACCTCGTGATCATGAACGGGGAGCGGCTGGGGTGGCTGACGTTCGACCCGGTGACCCGTTCGTTCAGCCTCGATATCGCTCCCGAAGCCCTCCCGTTCCTCATCGCTCATGCAACCAGGGGTATCGTGGACCTTGACCGCGAGACCAGTATCCGGTCCGAAGAGGGCCGGATTGGCGGGAAGCGGCTTAAGCTCAAAACACCGGTACCTGACGGGACCGTGATCGTGAAATACAAACAGCGGTATGGCACCGGCATGGTCAGGGACGGATCGGTGAAGGTCAGAGAGCTGATC
>PMKW01000115.1:0-1905 GCA_003157895.1 Methanoregula sp.
AAGATCCCGGTGGAATTAAAAGAGATCGCGGGTGTATTCCAGGAGGTCCCGGTCGAAGCAGTGGCCCTCGGCTGTCCGCATTGTTCTCCGGAGGAACTGGGGACCCTTGCACGGCTCCTCACCGGCAAGCGGGTGACAAAACCCCTCTACGTCTTTGCATCGCAGGGCGTGATCGATACTAGCCGGAAGTTTGTGGAAGTCATCGAGAAGAGCGGGGCGAAGGTCTATGCCGACACCTGCATGGTCGTCTCGCCGGTCATGGAACAGTACCGGGGTATCATGGTGAACAGTGGCAAGGCGCTCGCTTACGTGCCGGATATGTGCGGGGGAGTCGCGTGGATGGGGACAACGGAAGAGTGTGTGAGGGTGGCAACGGAATAGTCTCTTCCATCTCCAGCCTGCCTATATACCTTTGATTGCCAATGCGCACCCTATCAGATTGTTTTTACGAGCCTGCCCAAACACGATGGTGTCGCATGACTCGCCTGCGGTAACCATGAATATTCGCCCGGCATACCCTTATGCAGGTATGCCTGAACCAAAGCTTCTCAGGTTTCCGCCGGGAAAAACTCTCGACGAGGAACTCAGTACTGCCATGAAACGGGCTGAAGCCTTCGGTGTCTTTTATCCTGAAGGGTATTATCAGCGGCTCCTGGAAAAGTATACCCGTGAGGGAGTCCGCTATCCCCATATCCTTATGATCCTTGGGAAGCCGCGGATCAACAGCCACTTCTCCTATTCCCAGGTGCTCAAAGGAACCGGCAGGCTCCTTGATTACGGGTGCGGAACCGGTGATAATGTCCGGCAGCTGCTCCGCGACGGGTTTTCACAGGAAAGGATCACCGCATTCGATATCAACTGGGCAAGTATCGGCCTCGGCGTTGACCTGTACCGTGACCAGGAGGTGATCCGTGGCCTCTTTATCGTTTCCGATACATTCCCGTTCGGGCCGGCGGAGTTCGACATGGTGTATTCCGCTTCCGTTTTCCATGTGATTGCAGACGACGGGGAATTCGCGAATTATCTTGCGCAGGCGTGGGATGTCCTCAGACCCGGCGGGATTTTCTTTGGCTCCACGCTCGGGCAGTCGGGTGATGGGGTTGCCAGGTCTCCGGAGGAATGGGGGCCGCCCCGGGTGATGACAAGGGAACAGCTGACCGGTAGTCTGACTGGCGCCGGCTTTACCCGGCCTGAGATTGTCCAGAAGTATCACGTCCCGCATTATCTCGCCGATAACCGGTGCGTCTTCGAATTCTGTACGAAAAAGCCGGTATAGTTCCGGCACGTTTCCCGGTTCACTTCCTTATTCCCCGGCCCTGCCGATCAAACCATCTGATGTTTCCCGCACACACGCTTGCCGGTCCGACCAGCTCTTCCAGACAGCTGCCATCCATTGATGAATCATTGCATTTTTCTCAGGACCGTCCGGGGCCTTTATCACGTCCAATACGGTCAGGCATGCCAGCGGTGCGGGAGGTTCCAACCGGGGCCAGTCGTTCCACACCCGGGCAATCTGCATGTGAGCACTCTGCACCTGTTTTCCTGTATACCCTTTCTCCAGCGCAAGGTACAGGCCAATCAGGCCGAATATGACCGTTATATTCCGGGTCTTTCCCCCAACGTGCTGTGCCTCGTATGCATCCACCACGTACTGGTGGATAAACTCCGGGTCCTGTTTTGAGACCGTATAGCAGGAAAGGTCGCTGAAGAGCTGCCAGCACTCGCCGGAGGCATTGAACCGGTCCGGAGGATCGAGATGCCTGTCGGGAAGTACAAGCCCGCATCCGTGGCAAATGGTAGTCTTGTGGTCTGTGTGCATGGTATATAACGGAAGACTTCCGGATAAAAAAAGATGCTCTGTAGAAATCATTTTAATATTATTTATGACGCTCTTTTGGGCTCTGC
>PMKW01000115.1:1974-6988 GCA_003157895.1 Methanoregula sp.
GTAAAAAGATAAAACTCATTTCAGCGACAGCAGGACCGTTTTGATCTCCGCAACCACTTCCCGTGACGGGTTGTGGCCCGGGCTGACCCCTTCGCCAAAGGACAGGATCTTTCGGAGCGTCTCCATGCTGATCGTGCCAAAAGGTATCCCATCCCATTTCTTCTGGTCGATGGTGTTCCACGTGCACTGCAGCAGGTGTTCCAGGAGAATGATCTCATCCTCCTTAAGCGACCGCCATGCCTGGCCGAGACCCTGCTGCATCAGCTTCACCGCATGCTCCATCCGTTTCTCGCGGTGGACATGATACAGCCGCCGGCCCACCTCCTCCTGCGTTACATCCGGCATCTTCTCTCCCTCCCACACACCATGGGGTATAGTGAGTCAGTCATCCTCCCCGGTCTTATCCTTTGCGGCAGACCTGCAGGGCTGCATCCGCTGCCCGGCCTGGTGGATACTCCTCCGGGCAGGTAATTTTATCATCCGGCACCTGTATAGATTCAAAAAATGTATGTCCCTCTCTACCGAGGATGACCTGGGGAGACGCCGCTTCCTGCTCCACCGGGACAAGGCAGTCGAGTATGCGCTCGAGAGAATACGCCGTGCCCCGGACTCCGGGTGGGAGACCCTTACTTCTGAAGAACGCACCGGGCTTAAGGAGGTCCTTAACGAGATCTGGGAGAACTGCGGCCGCGAGCGCTGGCAGCAGTACTGTTTTTCAACGCTGGCAAAACCGGACATCCTGCAGCTTATTGCCTTAGGGGACGAGGTGCGGGGACGGCACCACCAGATCTGTGATGCCCGGCAGGAGGTCGAAACCATCCTGTTATCCTGTTCCCCGGGCAATCCCCCGCATTAAGCCGGTCTCCAGTCAGCTTCCATCCCGATAGGTTAATATTAAGGAACACTGTTAGGTTGTATCATTAAGGAGGTATGAAGAATGGCTGGTTGGGAAGTCCCGATTGGAGCAGCGATCGCATTCGCCTTTGGTGCGCTCGGAACAGGATGGGCACAGTCACGCATCGGTGCAGCCGGGGCGGGTGCGATTGCTGAAAAGCCGGAGACTGCCGGGACCATTATTATCCTTGAGGCAATCCCCGAGACGCTGGTAATCTTAGGTTTTGTTGTTGCTGCAATGATCATTCTGATGGTGAAATAACCGGGACAGCATATGCACCGCATATCTCCGGGGTTCCCTGTATTGAGGGGGAAAAGCGGTGCGGGAACATCAGGGCTGGTGATCCGACATGGCATATGAAGACCTGCTGAAATCGGTTGAAGAGAGCGCTCGTGAAAAGGAGCTGGAACTCCGGAACAAGGCAGCAGCGGCTGTTGATGAGATCAAAGCCCGGGCAAAAAAGCAGGCCGGGGAAATCCGGCAGGTCCATATCAATGAGGCTGACAAGTCCATCACAACCGAACGAAACAAGCTGTTCTATCTCACGAAGGCAGAGAACAAGGAACTTTTAATCAGGGTTCGGGAAACCGCATTTGAACGGGCTTTTTCAGAGGCAGAAATCCGGCTCAGGGGGCTGCGCTCCGATCCGAAATATCCGGCCGTTTTTGAAAACCTCCTCAGAGAGGCAGCCGGTGCCTTGGGAGACGAATCATTCGTGGTCCATATCGATCCACGGGACGGGGCGCTCTGCAAAAAAACTCTCTCTCTCCTTCACCTGTCCCCGGAAATCTGCACCGATCTGACAACCGATGGCGGCGTTATTTTAAGCCTGCCCGACAATTCCGTCGTCATCTCCAACACGGCCGAGTCCCGGATGCAGCGGGCAAAAGAGCTCAGGAGAAAGGAGATCCATGCCATCCTGACCGGAGCATGACCATGGATTACGGATACATCAACGCACGGATACGGGCGATGAGGAGCCGGCTCCTCTCCCACCGGGCCCTTGATGACCTTATCCTGAAACCGGACCTCGAATCCCTGATCGCCGACCTTGAGAATGGCCCGTACCGGGAGGATATCATTGAGGCAAAAGGCCGGTTATCAGGGATCCTCTGCATAGAGTCCGCCCTCCGGCAGAATTTTATCAAGACATTCCGGAAAATACAGGACTTTTCCCGGGGAGAGAAGGAAGCAAAGCAGTATGTCGCGATCTTCCTGCATCGCTGGGATGTCCAGAACATCAAGACAATCCTCCGCGGGAAAAATATCCATGCAACGGCCGAGGAGATCCTCGACTGCCTTGTGCCGGCGGGAGAACTTGACGAGGTGACGTTAAAGGAACTCCTCAAGCAACCCGACATAAAGGCAGTCATCGACCTCCTGGCCACGTGGCAGATCCGCTATGCGAAGCCCCTGACGGAGTCCTTTTTAGGATTTGCAAAATCCCGGGACCTCGCCATCCTCGAATGTGCGCTCGACCGGTACTATTACGCCGACGCACTTGCAACCGTCAGGGATCCCACGTATAACAATAACCTGATCCGCAACCTTCTTTCCCTTGAAGTCGATGTCGTGAACGTGCGGACGGTCCTCCGGATGGTCCGGGACCACGTGGGCCCGGCAGATGCACAGCGGTACCTGATCGGGGGCGGGAAGGAATTTAACGAGGAGACGATCGCCCTTCTCCTCTCCCTTCCCACCATTGGGGACGTGGTAAAAAAACTGGCAGCGAAACAGTACCGTTTTCTCGCCGGCGTTCCCGAAACCGCCATACGGACCCAGAAGATCTCCGTGATCGAGAAGGAACTCGAGCGTTTTCTTATAAAAAAAGGTGCGGGGGCGTTCCTTCTCGACCCGCTCAGTGTCGCTTCGGTCATCGGGTACTTCTGGGCCAAGTACAATGAGATCACGAACATCCGGATCATCTCCCGGTGCAAGACCGCGGATTTTCCCGTGGAGAACTTAAAAGAGGAGCTGGTATATGTATAAGTTCGTGGTCGTGACCGACAGTGACCGGGCATCCGGATTCCGCCTTGCCGGTGCGGAAGTAATCGAAGCAGCGGATGCCGGGGAGGCACGGGCTATCATCCCGCCGCTGCTCTACAAGGACGATATCGGGATCGTGGCGGTCAACGAGGAGTACATGCTCTCGCTTGACGAGAAAGTGATGGACCGGATCGAGAAGATGAACCGCCCGCTCATCATTCCCCTCCCCTCGAAATCGAAGGAGATCGACCGGCGGACCTATATCGAGCGGCTCCTGAAAAAAGCCATAGGGTACAACATCGTTTTGAAGAGGTGAGGACATGATCACGGGAACAATTCTGAGGATTTCGGGCCCGGTCATCATCGCCCGCGGCATGAAAGGGTCGAAGATGTATGATGTGGTGAAAGTCGGTAACGAGGCTCTCCGGGGCGAGATCATCCGGCTTGAAGGGGAGGAAGCGGTTATCCAGGTGTACGAGGATACCACCGGCCTCATGGTCGGCGAACCGGTGGTGAACACGGAGCAGCCTCTCTCCGTAGAGCTCGGGCCTGGCCTTCTCTCCTCGATCTATGACGGCGTCCAGCGTCCCCTTCCCGTTCTCATGCAGATGAGCGGGGATTTCATCGCCCGCGGCATCTATGCTCCCGGTCTCAACCGGGAGAAGAAATGGGAATTTGTGCCAGCGGTCAAAGCCGGCGATACCGTGGTGGCTGGCGATATTATCGGGACCGTCAGAGAGTTCCACTTCGAGCACCGGATTCTCGTACCGCACGGCGCTGCCGGGGCGGTAACGGATATTGCGGCCGGTTCCTTCACGGTCGAAGAGACCGTCTGCACCCTTGACGGGAAGACCCGGCTCACCATGATGCGTACCTGGCCGGTCCGGATCCCCCGCCCCCACAGGAAAAAACTCGACCCGATCCTCCCGCTCATCACCGGACAACGGGTCTTTGACTGCATCTTCCCGGTGACGAAAGGCGGAACAGCCATGATCCCGGGCGGCTTTGGCACCGGCAAGACCGTCTCGGAGCAGACGCTGGCCAAGTGGTCCGATACCCAGATCGTGGTGTATATCGGCTGCGGTGAGCGGGGCAACGAGATGACCGACGTGCTCGCCGAGTTTCCCGAGCTCATCGACCCGCGGACCGGCCTTCCCCTGATCGAACGGACAATCCTGATCGCCAACACCTCCAACATGCCCGTTGCTGCCCGCGAGGCCTCCATCTATACGGGGATCACCATTGCGGAATATTTCCGGGATATGGGGTACGATGTTGCCCTGATGGCGGACTCGACATCGCGGTGGGGTGAGGCCCTGCGGGAGGTCTCGGGCCGGCTCGAGGAGATGCCGGGCGAGGAAGGGTATCCCGCATACCTTGCGACCCGGCTCTCCGCTTTCTATGAGCGGGCCGGACGTGTGGAATGCATTGGGTCAGGAGATCGGACAGGCTCGGTCACGGTCGTCGGGGCGGTCTCGCCGCCTGGTGGCGATTTCTCCGAGCCGATCACGCAGAACACCCTGCGGGTGGTCGGCACGTTCTGGGCCCTTGATACCAACCTTGCGTACCGCCGGCACTTCCCCTCGGTCGACTGGATCAAGAGTTATTCGCTCTACCTTGACTCCATCGGGGACTGGTACGTGGAGCACGTTGCACGGGACTGGCGGGAGCTGCGGGAGAAAGCGATGTACCTGCTCCAGAAAGAAGTCGAGCTGCAGGAGATCGTGCAGCTTGTCGGCCCCGACGCCCTGCCCGAGAGCGAGAAGGCGATCCTTGACGTGACCCGGATGATCCGCGAGGACTTCCTCCAGCAGAGTGCCTACAGCGATACGGACTCGTTCTGCCCGGTGGAGAAGCAGTACCTGATGCTCAAGGTGATCATGGAGTATTACGAGAACGTGAATGTGGCGATGGGAAAGGGTGTCTCGCTCCGGCAGATTCAGAATCTCCCGCTCAAGGCGGGCATCGGGAGGATGAAGGATTTGCAGGACGTGGAGGCGATACGGAAGATGATGGATAATAACAGGCAGCAGATCGCCGGCCTCGAGGTGGAGAAATGAAGGAGGCATCCCTGGTCACCCGGGAGTACCGGACGATCAATTACGTTTCAGGCCCCCTCATTTTTGTCGAGAA
>PMKW01000021.1 GCA_003157895.1 Methanoregula sp.
TGCAATGGGCGGGGAAAAATCCCGGAAAAAGTCTGCCGGGAGTGCCGGGGTTCCGGCCATACCCGGGTAAAACGGAAGATATCCGTCCATATCCCTGCCGGGATTGATAACGGGATGCGCCTCCGTATGGAGGGGTATGGGGAAGCCGGCGATTATGGTGCCCATAACGGGGACCTGTTCATCGAAGTTTACGTCATTCCCCATGACCGGTTCGTGCGGACCGGTGACAACCTCGAGACCTCTATCGAGATAACACCGGCTCAAGCTGTACTGGGGACCTCAATCGATATCGAAACCATTGACAAACGCCATATTGAACTCAAAGTACCTGCAGGTATCCAGTACAATACCGCATTGAAGATCAGCGGTGAAGGGGTACGGCGGCGGGGAAAACCCGGGGACCTCCTTGTCAGGGTGAAGATTGTCACCCCCCGTTCTGTCACGAGCGAGCAGAAAGAACTCTATGCAAAGATCGCGGAACTGGATGGCAAAAATCACCCCGGTGCCGGATTCTTCTCAAACATCATGGGCGGGAAGAAAAAAGGGAAAAAATGACCCGCACGGCAGAGCTGAATACTACCCCTCACTTTTTTAGGAGCTGCCACAAATGAGATCAGGATGAAGCTGATCTTTGAACTCTCCGGCGAAAATCCCACGCTCCCGTTTGCAGAGCTCGGGTGTGTCGGTGCCATTCTTGATCAGCGGCTGCAGGTTGCCGTAGTCGAGGCACCGCACCTGGAATCAGCGCACCGTCTTGCCATGACCCATTGCGTCCTTGAATATCTTGGGGAATGTGAACCGGATGCTGTGGCGTTCAGACATCTCCTGCAGGATCTTGCGCTGGAGACGCATCGGACGTTTGCCGGCAGGGCAAAGAAAGTCCATGGGGGCACCAACGAGCATAATCCCTATTCCCAGAAAGAGTTCGAGCGCATGATCGGAACCATGATCTCCGGGCCGGTATCCCTGAAAAATCCCGAAGTTGAATACCGGGCAATCTTGTCAGAAGACCGGTGTTATTTCGGAAAAGTCCTGTTCTCCTTTGATCGCGGTTCGTATGATGTAAGAAACCCGGGGAAACGGGATTTTTTCCATCCCGGCGTGATGATGCCACGGATGGCACGGACACTCGTGAATATTGCCGGCGTACAGCAGGGTTATATCATGCTCGATCCATTCTGCGGGACCGGGGGGATCCTTATTGAAGCACACCTGCTGGGAGCTCGTGCCATCGGCAGTGATTTTGATCTCCTGATGGTCCGGGGAAGCCGGCAGAATATCCCCGAAGCGGACCTGATGCTCGCGGACGCGACACACTTGCCCTTTTGCGACCATGCGGTTGATGCAGTGGTGACCGATTTCCCGTACGGCCAGTCGGTCTGCATCAGAAAATCTGATACTATGGATATGCTGTATGGACAGTCACTGGAAGAAATCCGGCGGGTCTTAAAAACAGGACAGAGGGCCGTAATCGTTACCCACCGGGATATCTCATCGATCGCAGCAGAATACTTCACGGTCGTACAGCGGCACGACCAGCGCGTTCATAAAAGTCTGACCCGTCGTATTCTCGTCCTTGCCAACCAGCGGGAACGTTGTGTATAAAGCATTATGAGCCTTTCAGAAGAGATCTGTTCTGGTTATCATCCCATGATATTCATGATACGCAGGATTATTCCCCTGTTTCTTCTGGCATTTTTTTTCGTCAGTATCGCGGCAGCAGCACCTTCCGGCGATGCGGCAGGTCTTGTCGCGCAGGGTGATGCACTGATACAAACCAAAAATTATTCTGCAGCCCTTTTTGCCTATGACCAGGCAATCTCTCTCGATGAGAATAATTTTCCTGCCTGGAACGGGAAGGCAGATGCGCTCAACCGCGCCCATAGATTCACCGAGGCACTTACTGCATCGGATACCGCACTGGCCCTTGAACCGGAAAATACCAGCGGCTGGATCAACCGGGGATATATTTTATACAATCTTGGCAGGTATGACGATGAACTCAAGGCATACGAAACTGCGATCTCCCTGGAACCGGACAATGCACTGGCCTGGTTCAACAAAGGATATTCTCTCGCCGGGATGAAAAGGTACGACGAGGCGATAGCGGCGTTCGACAAGGTGGGGGCCCTCCAGCCGGATTACCCGAACCTTGCAGCCAACCGTCGTATTGCCGAGCAATTGCGGGATGCCAGTACACCCGTATATATCACGTATGCTCCTGCATTTGCCGGGATTCTGTTACTTGTTGTGATTATCGTGGGATACTGTATCTACCGGAATAAAACCCGGACCGCACGGGACCGTGCAGAAAAAGATAACCGGCAAAGCCGGCGCAGGAAGGAGAAACGGTCCTGAAGGATTTCTGTCATGAGCCGGGAAGGGGGCGGCCTGCAAATTGAAGGAAGATCGGGAACCGCGCAGATAAAAAAACTGAAGATCGGAACAAGAGTGTCTGATTTTTTTAAAAAAACCTGATTTTTAAATAGAATAAAATGAATAATTTATGTTGATCTGCCTTGGGACGAATTGGTTCAGGATTCATTAACAGAGGGATAGATGAAATAAAAAAACACGATCTGGTTTTCTTATTTCTCGTAATTTTTACTATATATAACCTGAATTTCCGGCCTATCGGAAGTGGCGATACGTTACCTGCATCATTATTACCGTTCAGTATCTTAGACCAGCATACTGTTTTTTTTGACCATTTTATAAATTATATACAAACTATAAAAAACCCCTATATGTTCACTGTCCACGGGGGACATTATGTATCATTTTTTCCTATCGTGCTGCCAGTCATTGTAACTCCTCTTTATGTAATCCCCTATCTGTTTTTAAATTTTTTTCATATCCCTGTCGATATGGTAAACCCGTCTTTTGCGATGATCTGTCTGGTTATGGATAAAATTGCTGCATCTTTTATCGCTACGCTTTCAGCCGTTTTTCTCTATATGTCTTTAAAACATCTTTTTAGCGCAAAAATTTCATTGTTATGTACTCTGATTTACGCGTTTGCAACCAGTACGTGGACGATCAGCAGTCAATCCTTATGGCAGCACGGAGCCGTGTTGAATTATTTGTCGTCATTCTGCTCTATCTCGTTGTGATGAATGAGAAACAGGAAAACCGGAATAATTTTTTACTGATGGGTGTGTTTTCCGGGCTGTTATTTTTTTGTCGCCCTGTCGATGGTATTTTACTCCTTCCCGTAATCTATTATGTTCTCATACACAAGACCCCGGAAAAACTGTATTATGCAGGTGCCCTGACACTGTCCTCTCTTCCCTTTGCGGCATATAATTTCTATTTTTTTAATAATTTGTTTGGGGGATACGGGGCGCTCTTTTCAAGGTTTATTTTTAATTTCGAAGTTATAATGAGCTTTTTAGGATTGATTATAAGTCCCAACAGGGGTTTATTCATCTTTTCGCCGGTTTGCCTTCTTGCAATTTTTGGAATATTCTGGCTCACAAGAATGAAAACAAAAAAAACTATGCACTATTTTTTCATGGTGATGGCAATTTCGATCGTATGTCAGATTATCCCGTTTGGTTTTTTTAAGGCATGGTGGGGCGGCTGGTGTTACGGTCCCCGGTATTTAACAGAATTACTCCCGTTTTTTATGATTTTTTTAGCAATCTATTTTGACAATTTTAGTAAAACAACATGGACAAAAAAAGGGATAAAAAAATATTTCATTGGTTTTGTAATCATTATTCTTATCTGCTGGTCTGTATTTGTTCAGATTGTCGGTGCTTTTTATTATCCAAACAATTCCTAGGATGCAAACCCGGATATTAATCAAAATACTCAAAGACTCTGGGACTGGAAGGATTCTCAGATTCTTTATAGTTTTTGGGCAGGGCCGTATCCCTCGAACGGGATAACGGTTTTTTTAAACAAATCCCCGACAGATAATTTCCTGAAAATTCAACGTCAGGGATATACTATCTGATCGATTCCTTTACAATCTTTGATCGGTTGGAGACCAGAAGCTCTCCTCCTGTTTCAGGTCGGATGACATTCGATACGAAGGATCTTTCAAATATGTCTGTTCCATCCTTAAGGGATGGAGCACGCTTCTGTTTCAGATCTCACGATCCTACCCATTCTCCCGTCTTGAGTCACTCGACAAAAGGAAGTCAAAAAAAACATCCTCTGCTGTATCGCAGATGAAATTTCAGCATTCCCCCGTCAATCCCCGTTGTGTAACGAAGGAACACGGGAAGAGAACGATCTGGTTCTTGCCGTTTTTACGAATCACATACGGGAAGAGCAACGAGACGAGCTGTCAGGCTCTTTGCTGTTGCATTGATCAGATCATCTCACCGCGCCCTCTCGTAACAGATTTTTGCTTCCTCCAGTTTCCCGATCTTTTCCAGGATCCCGCCGATATCATTCCAGACCTCTTTCCGGCCGGGTTCAATTTCCAGAGCCTGTTTGAATGCAGTCAGGGCTTCCTGGTACCGGCTGAGTTCCTGCAGTGCACGTCCCTTGAGGATCCATGCATCAACAAATTCGGGCTGGATATTGATCATGGCATCGAACGATTCGATTGCCTCCTCAAACCGCCCGAGTGCATCAAGGGAACTTCCCTTGGTAAAGTATGCAATGGAGAACGTGGGATCGATGAGAAGCGCCCGGTCATACGAGAGGATCGCTGCTTCTGACTGCTGCTGTGCGGACAGGGCCATGCCATGGCGGGTCCAGCC
>PMKW01000068.1 GCA_003157895.1 Methanoregula sp.
GACCTTCTTGCCGTATCCAACGAAGAGAACGATCTTCTCATGGACCTCATCGAGATCAACCGCGAGGAGATGGTTGATCCGGGGATGTGCGGCCGCTGCAGCCAGATGTCTGATGACCTTAAGCGGGTAGACGGCGTTATGCTCTGTCCCCACTGCCGTGAGGAGGACAATATCACATGAAGACAGCACAGGATTTCATCCTTGAGATCCCTGTGCTGAAACCCGGCGACCAGATAACCAGGGCACGGCAGATCCTGAGAGATGACCGGTTCCGCGAGATCTATATTGTCGATGCAAAAAAAAACCTGCTCGGGTATATCGATATCACGGACGGCCTGCGGGTAACCGCAACGAAATCGAATGTAACAATCGAAGGGTTCGTCAAGGAAGCACCAATGGTACATCCCGCGGATTCCATTGAGGTGGCGGCACGGGCGATGCGGAGCTACCGCACCGACAGTGCTGCAATGGTGGACCCTTACCCCCGCGTCACGGGGGGCGTCCTCCTCTCGGACCTCTTCCCGGTGATCATCTCCCGGAACGAGCTGCACGGGACGGTTGAGTCATGGATGAGCAGGAACGTGGTTGCCCTGGCACAGGAGGATGAGATCCAGAAAGTCTATTCCCTCATCGTTGAGAGTGGCTTCTCTGCGTTCCCGGTCACCAAGAAGAAACGGCTTATCGGGATCATCTCCCGGCGCGACCTGATCGGCTCGCGGCGGGTGCGTGCGGTCATTGCCGATCATGCCAAAATGCCGGTCGGGAGCATCATGACAACGGATGTCGTGACTATTGTACCGGGGGAGCCGGTCAGCGCTGCCGCGGAACTGCTCGTGAAACACGACGTGAGCCGGCTGCCCGTCATGGACGGTGACCACCTTGTCGGGATCATCGACCGGCACGACGTCCTTGCATCGCTTGCATAAGCGGAAAAAAAGCAGAACAGAAACGAGAGTATGCATCAGGAACCTGTGGCCGGCCCGGTCGGGTCATGCCACAGGTCCCATTCCAGTCGGAGGGTGATCATGCACCAGAATGACCGGGGCGTCAAAGGTGGCGACCGGCTCCTGAAAATGCAGGGCAAACTCGACCGGGGCCCGGTTGAGTTCAAGTCCCATATCGCAGAGCAGGAAGGCGAGGTGATGGCAATAGCAACTACTGAGGTCATCTCCATCCCGCCATCGAAGAGCATCATCGGCGCCGTCGAACAGATGACGGAGTGCGGGTTCCGCCGCCTCCCTGTTACCGATGCGGGAACGAAGAAACTGCTGGGGATCGTTACCTCGGGCGATATCATCAACTTCATGGGAGGGGGTGACAAGTACCACCTCGTAGAGGTCCGGCACAACGGCAACCTGATCGCTGCCTTGAACGAGAGCGTCCGGACGATCATGACCGGGCAGCCCGTGACGCTCGGGCACGATGCCTGCATCCGCGACGCGGTCGATATCATCACCGGAAAGAAGATCGGGGGTCTCCCGATCATTGGCCGCGACGGAGCGCTTGCCGGGATCGTAACCGAGCGTGACGTGCTCCGGGTACTCGGTACCGGGCACAGCCCCCTTAAGGTAGAAGATGTGATGACAACGTCCCTCCGCGTCACCGCGCCGGACTGCCCGATTGCAAAGGTTACGAAGGATATGACAAACTACCGTTTCAGGAGGCTCCCGGTCGTGAGCGACGAGGTGCTCTATGGGATCGTCACCGCGACCGATATCATGCGGTACCTTGGAAGCCGGGAGGTGTTCAGTCGTCTCACCACCGGCAATATCGCGGAGGTGACCGGGCTCCCGGTCCGTACGCTCGTTGCCGGCTCGCTCATCACCACGACACCCGGACGGAGCATCAGCGAGGCAGCCCGCGAGATGCTGAACAGGAATATCGGGGCCCTCCCCGTCATCGAGGATTCCCGGCTGATCGGGCTCGTGACCGAGTTCGACCTTGTCCGGGCATTTGCGCAAGGGGGATGACGATGTTCGCCCGCGACATCATGAACGCACCGGTCCAGGTTGTGTCCCCGGATGCAACGGTAGCCCATGCCCGCAACCTGATGGTCCGCCACCATATCTCCCGTCTCCCGGTCATGGAGAACGGGGTCCTTGTGGGGATCATAACGAAAAAAGATATCGCATACCGCATGCGGAAAGGAGAACCGGCCTGGCGCCGGCGCCCGCTCGACCGGATCCCGGTGGGAGTCCTCATGACCGAACACCCTGTCGTGGTAGAACCCGATACCGGGGTCAGAGAAATTGCACGGATGTTCACCAAACAGAACTTCAGCAGTGTACCGGTCGTGGAAGGTGGTGTTATGATCGGCATCATTACCAAGACGGATCTGATGAAATCCGCTCTTGTCCGGCAGATCACCTGGCCGGTCGGGGACGTGATGGAGGATGTTCCGGTCGTAACCCGCTACCATTCGCTCAACCACGTGATTTCCGTGATGCGCGAGCGCAATGACAAGGTGCTCGTCACCGAGGATGACGGCACTCCTGCCGGCATCATCAGCGAGACCAATCTTGCCTTCTATGAGGATGAGCCGAAAATTGCGGGTGTGATGGGAAAAGATGTAACCATAAAAAGACGCGAAACGGCAGACGGGGTACGGGGATCTGCTCTTATGGCAGTCGCATCCGTGACCGCCGGGGACGTGATGACAAGCCCGGTCCTCACGGTCCCGCCCGGGACACCGGTCCCCGACGCCCTTGTAATGATGGAGAAACACCACGTCAACAGCCTTGTTGTCATGGAGAACGGCACAGTAACCGGGATCATAAAACGCGATGATATCATAAAGGAAGTGGCGAAATGACAAAAGAAGTTTTTATCAAAGACGTTATGGTAAAACCAGCAACAATCGCAAAATCTGCAAAGATCACCGAAGCGCTCGATAAGATGCTCGAATCCGGCATCGACCCGCTCATAGCGGTCAATAACAACTCCGTTGTCGGGACCGTGTCCCGTAAGGCGATAGCGGAAAAACTGGGCAGTAAGCAGAACTCAGGTCTGGCCCCCACGGCGATCCACGTAGCCAGCGTAGTCGAGGAAGATTTCACCAGCGTCTATCCCGATGAGAATGTCAACATCCTCGTCCCGCTGCTCCAGCGCTACAAGCTGGTCGTGGTATACGACAGCGACCACAAGCTGATCGGGCAGGTGAGTGCCGGTGAACTGCTGAAGATGTACCAGCCTACCGGCGGACTTGACGGTGCCGTAGAGAAGGCTGTCACGATTGAAGCGGAAGAACGCGTGGTCCACCTCCGCCGCCGCATGCTGGATGACAACATCACCCGGTTCATTGTCTCCGAGCATGAAAAGTACACCGGGATTGTTACGGAAACCGATGTCGCCATCGCGATGCGGAAGTTCCGCGAGTCGGTCGGGGACAACCACCAGGACCACCGGATCCGGAACCTCCTCGTCAAGGATATCATGAGTGCCCCGCTGCTCTCCGTTGAGCGGACAGCAAAGGTGTCTGACGTAGTTACGATGATGCTCAAGAAGAATATCAGCTCGGTGCCGGTCATGGACAAGGGAAAGTTGTCCGGTATCGTCACCCGCTCCTCGCTCGTGAATGCCCTGTA
>PMKW01000124.1 GCA_003157895.1 Methanoregula sp.
TCGGTGTATCTCGTCATCAACAGGATCCGCTCGGAAAATGATGTCCGCAAAGTACAGGAACTCATGGGCGATTCCATGGACCTCTTTTCAGGACAGTTTTACCTCCCGTATGACGAGAGCCTGATCGCATGCGAACCCGATGTCAGGCCGCTCCTGGCCGGGGTATCACCATTTATCAATTCCCTCAGGGCCCTTCAGGCAAGGCTGGAACACTCCGGTGGGGACCCGGAAAAATTACCCGAGGAGGGGAAATAATTAAAAAAATCCTGCGGCCCGACGCTGGTTCCCCTTACCGGCGCGGGGGGTGCCCATTTCCCTCGCCATCCTGATACGACGTAGCCACTCCAAGTACTGACGTAAGTCAGAACCGGAAAACAGGCCTTCTTTCATTTTCAGCCTCTATTGAGGGCATTTCTCCCGGCATCCGGGACAGCCCGGCAACCGGAAGCGCAGCAAACGCATAAAAAGATCGCGCGTTGATATTGCATACGGAGGATCACGATGGTGAAACTTACCCATGAGATCAGGGAATCGCTGGCTGCTGCGAAGTTGGCATTTTTCGCAACGTCCGCAAAGGACCGGACGCCCAACGTCGTCCCTATCGGAGCGTTCAGGGTCCTGGATGATGCAACGCTGCTCATCTCGGACCAGTTCTTCAACAAGACGCTCGCAAACATGAAGGAGAACCCGAAGGCAGCTATCTCCTGGTGGGGGGAGAAGGGCGGCTACCAGATCAAGGGTGACGTAACGATTCACACCGAAGGCGAGATCTGGCAGCAGGATGTTGCATGGATGAAGGAGCTCCGGCCGAGCCTGAAGCCGAAGGGTGCCATTGTCCTGAAGATCACGGGGGTTTACACCGTAGTACCCGGCCCGGAACCCGGGAAGAAGATCCTCTGAACCGCGGGGACGTGGTACCAGTGAATTCACGGAATGTTTTACTTATTACCGTCCTGCTTGCTGCAGGTACGCTCCTGCAGTATTTTATCTCCCCGCTCGGCCTTCTGCTCACCCCGGACGTGATCACTGCATTCTTCTGTCTGGGGATTATCCTCATCCGGCCGAAGATCCACGAGGCACTGGGTATCGGTATCGTTGCCGGTTTCCTGTCCATGCTGGTCCCCGGTTCCATCCTGCCCTGGGCAAACCTGATCAGCGGGCCGGCAGGCGCGTACGCATGTTATTTTGTTTATGAGTCCTACCGGAACGGGAGAGATTTCGCCCCGCTCTTCACGACATTTTCCGCCACACTGGTGAGCGGCTGTGCCTTTATTGCAGTCGCGTCGGCCTTTATCTTCGGGACAATCCTTTCCCGGTTCGGAAATTTCGGGGCATTTATCGGGGCATACTTTCCCATCATCATCGGTACGGCAGTGCTGAATGCTGTCATCGTGCAGGTCCTCGTGCTCCTCGCCGCCAGGGTGACGGCGCGGGGACCGGCATAACCGGACCCCCTGCTTCCCCTTACTTTCGTAGGATCGAAGCATAAATCTGCATCGCCCGGAACCGGCCCCCCCTCACCAGCGCAGGAATGCCCCGGGGCGCAGAACTCTACCGACACGAAACCCGCCATCGCGATCCGTTCCGTTACGGTTCTTCAGGGACTCTGGACCATGTCCAAAAGAGCCCGCATCTCCCGGGCCAGTTCCACCGGCTTCTCCTCAGCCACGAAATGCCCGGCATCGGAAAACCGGACAACCCGGGCATGGGGGAATGCGCTGATCCACTGGTTCAGTTCCTTCTCGCGGAATGCGATATCCCGCATCCCCCATGCAAGAAGGATGTTCTTCCCAAAAAGAGCGCTGCGCTGCTCCCAGAGAGACGACAACCATGCGGAAGATCCGATGATCGCACCGGGAAAGACCCAGCACCCCTTCCGTTCGCGGGGTTCGGCCAGCGCCATGAGGTACTGCCGGTGGATTGCCGGGGTCAGCCGGCGGCGGTCCCCGAATACGGCCGGCATGATCGTGCCGGCAAAAAAATTGTGGTTCCGGATCAGCCACCGGCCGACAGGCCCTCCGACAAATCTGCTGAACGCCTGGTAGTACCAGTCGGATGCAACCGACCAGAGCCAGGTGTTGGTGATGACGATGTTTCTCACCTTCCCCGGGTTGTTGATAGCATAGGAGAGCCCAATCGGCCCGCCCCAGTCCCCGACAACGAACGTGATGTTTTCAAGGCCGAGCGAATCGAGCAGCAGCGCAAGGTTTTTGGCATGCTCCTCCGGCAGGTAGGTCCAGTCCTCCGGTTTGTCGGACAGCCCGAAGCCGATATGATCGGGGGCAATACACCGGTAGGTTGCTGAAAAATCCTTGATCAGGTTCCGGAACAGGAACGACCAGGCGGGGTTGCCGTGAACAAAAACGATCGGGTCCCCGGATCCCTCGTCCACGTACTGCAGGTTTCCCGCAGGTACAGGGAAATAATGCGGTCTGAAGGGGTACTCCCTGATATCAAGCCATGCAGGTGTCATCAGGGATACCATCGTGCCGTATCTTAAAAAGACCTCGCATCCGGGCGGATATCCATAAGCGGCCAGGGTGCAGCCCGGCGCGGGTCAATCCGGTGGGATACCCTAAAAACGTCCCTGATTCCTGTTCTCAAAAACAATAGCTGCGAATTATATAGTAGTCAAAGGTTTTTTTATTACCCTGTTCACCCCATCTCACTGCATGGAACCATTAAAAAAGACCGGAAAATTTCCCCTTCTTCCCGTTCTTGCGGGATTGATGATACTTATATTCCTCCTCGTTACTGCAGGATGCGCCGGTAAGTCACCGGTACCCTCCGAACTGCCATTGAACGGGACCGGATGGATCCTGACGGGATATGTCTCCAATGGCACATCCCTGCACCCCCTGAATGGTACCTTAGTCACCATGGTTTTTAGCGATCCCGGGCATATCACCGGTTCGGCCGGGTGTAACCACTACTTTGCCAGCTACGGGATAAAGGGCACGACAATCACGATTGGACAGGCAGGATCTACGGAAATGTACTGCACCGGCCCGGGCGTTATGNNNTTGTCGGGACAAACTGGACGCTTGACTCATTCTCCACGGCTGATGCAGTCTCATCGGTTACTGCCGGAACAACCATCACTGCCATCTTTGATGAGAACGGAAGTGTTACCGGTTCTGCCGGGTGCAACCGCTACTTCGCATCGTATAACGTGACGGGAACCTCGCTGTCGATCGGCGCGACGGGTTCAACCATGATGTATTGCACCGGCCCGGGCGTTATGCAGCAGGAGAGTACCTATCTTACTTCCCTCAGCAGGGCAGCAGTCTTCACCATCACCGGTGACCGGCTGATCCTGGCGGACGCAAATAGTGCAACAATTCTCTCCTTCACAAAGGAATCCTGACGGGAATAAGGGGCCCGATCTTTTTTCTCTTGTCACCCCTGTGTCAATCCTGTGTTTTTCCCTTGGTCACAGCCCGGCCCCGGCCCTTTTCACCGGCGAAGGGGTGATCCGGGATAACCAATTCCGCTAACATAGCAAGCCCTTCTGGCTCGTCTGCAAGGCTCGCTCCAGCTCATCCCGGAAAAATAAAAAAGGATTGGATCCGGTCTTTACATCAGCCCGACCTGCTGCATCAGGGACATCTTATCATAGAATAATTTCTCTTCTATGATCTCCCCGTTCTTCCAGTGGGCTACCGTGCAGAACTCGACCTTGAACTTTTTTCCCGTGGGGGGAATGACCTTTCCGTCAGGACCGGTCATCGTACCCGAGAATGTCCCGGTGAATTCAGCCACCGAGCAGGTATAATCACCCTCGCCGAAAAAAATCTTGTAAGGCCGGTTCCCTACCTTGTTGTCGGGGAAGGCTTTGAAGAAAGCAACAGCCTCGTCCTTGTGGGACGGCCGGCTGTGGGTCGGTAATGCCTGGCCCGGCCAGAATACATCGACCTCTTGTGCATGGCGTTTCTCGAAGACTGCCCAGTCCTGGGCATTCCAGGAATCGTCCAGCGTCTGCATGAGACGCATATTTTCTTTTACCGTTGACATGTATGGTTCTCCTGATGGTTGAACCATATACCTGATAGGGGGATAAGGATTGGGTAACGTTACAAAAAACATTACATTTTTTTACCTCGGTGCATTTCGCTTTTTTCCGGGAAACCCGGCCTCGGCAAAAAGGAGAGCTCTGTCCGGCGATCTCCTGTCGTGGGGTGCTCCTAAAACGCACTCTCCTTTCTGACGTAAACAACCCACGTACTGACGTAAGCATGAGCGGCAAAAACAGGCCTTCCTTTCATTTACGTGAGGGGCGGCCAGACCTGAAATTCCAGGAAAAACCGCGGTTTTTTCTGTGTCAGCCTGCCATAGATCCATCCGGGAAGATATCAGTCATCCAAACGGGCCCAAATTAGTATGATATCCCGCATGGATTCCAAAACGTGAAAGACCAGAAATTTCAGGAATTTTCCCGAAAACAGGTATGGTTTTTTGAGAACCTGACATGGTTTTCCGGTGACGGCCCACTCAAATCCAGGCCCCCGTCATCAGAGAAACGGTAGAGGGGGAATGCAGGTCTCATGACCAGGATCCCGGCTGCCTCCAGCGTACCGGGGATTATTTTTCATGGAATTCAATGAAGCATTTAAGAACCAGGAGAAGGTAATGAACAGCTCGAATGAAGGGATCAAAGCAGGAATCAGCAATTTCCACGCTCATTGCCGAGGTTCTCATGGTCGTACTGATCTGTCTCGCTACCGGCGTAGCGTATGTGATGCTGTTCCAGTTCCCTTCCCTTGATAGGATCCCGATGGTTGCCGTGGATATAACAACGAGCGGGAACCAGGTTTTCCTCCTGCATAAAAGCGGGGATGCCCTTACCAGTGGTACGTTCTATGTCACGGTCAACGGTAACCGGGTGGCGGACGCGAATGTCAGTCTTGCCGGGGGTGCATACCCGTGGTCTCCGGGAGAGCAGCTCGTGGTAACCTATGCCGGGACCAGCGCGATCCGGGATGTGAACCTGATCTACGCAGGACCCCGGGGACCGGTCGTGCTCGCTTCAGCCTATTTCCCCGGGCCGGTAAGTAACAGTACGCCCGTCAACAGAACGACAACAGGATCGATTGCGGTAACTTCAGCTCCGGCCGGGGCTGGTATCCGGCTGGATACTTCTGGTACCGGCAGTGTCACACCAGCCATGCTGACCAATGTATCGCCCGGCCAGCACCGGATTGATCTCGACCTTCCCGGGTATTACCCGGCAAACAGCACGGTATCCGTCACTGCCGGCAGTACCGTGAATGCAGACTTTACCCTCGTGAAGGAAACGCCCACGTACTCCCGCTACCCGGGGTTCACGGCTGAGGCGTGGGTGAAGTGGAATGGTCCCCCGACTGCAGCCGACCAGCAGTGGGCGATGATTGTCGTTGACGGGGACAGTGATGGTAACCGGGTATACCAGATCGGACATAACATGGATAACACCCGGTTCGAATTCCGTATCCGTATGACCAACAATCAGGAAGGCCTGATCATGTCAGATACCCAGCCACAGGCAGGAATCTGGTACCATGTTGCAGAAGTGTATAACCAGACCCCGGGGACATTTACGATCCTGGTAAACGGGAATCCGGAACAGGGGACAGGAACGTGGTCTCCGGACCCTGGAGGCATGCATAGTTCCA
>PMKW01000092.1 GCA_003157895.1 Methanoregula sp.
TTATTGTTCACCGTGTAGACGTTACTGAGGAACTCCACGGCTATCCTCTGCCCATCCGCGGTTTCAATCGGCATATCTTCGTACCGGATATATTCCTTCCGCTGTAATTCTTCGAAGTTTTCTTTGTTGGCAACAATGTCCTTGAAAAGGCCGATCTCCCATATTTTCTTTCCCAGGAACTGGTGGCGGGAGAATCCCAGCATTTCGATCAAAAACGGATTCACTTCGACGATCTGTCCGGTATCAGCATCAAGGATGAGAATGCCGTCCTGAGCAGTCTCAAAGAGCCGACGGTACCGGATCTCAGAAGCAATTTTCGCCTCTTCTGCAAGTTTGCGCTCGGTAATGTCCCGGAAACTCCAGACTCTGCCGACTACATGGTCCCCGATTTTCTGGGGTTTTGAATAACGTTCAAAGATTTTTCCATCATTAAATTCGATCATGTCAAAGCTTTCGCGTGACGGATGTACAAGGAGCTCCTGGATGCTGGAAAGAAATCCTTCGGGAGTTTTAATTTGCGAGAGGACATGATTCACTACTGTTTCGTTTTCCCCCGATTCCATCAAAGCCATGGGGATATTCAACATGTTCATAAAATTCTGGTTATAACCAGTTATCCTGCCCTGCTGGTCGACCACATAGATACCGTCCGCGGTTGATTCAAGAGTTGCATTGAGGAGTGACAGGGTTTTTTTAAGCGTTGTATCGGATAAATTTCGCTGCCGGATCTCTTCATTAAGAGTTACGTTCATTTTTTCATATTCTACAGCCCGCAGCCTGTATTCGGACTCTCTCTTTTTTCGTTCGTCTTGATGATTACATTCGCCCACTGTTTTTCTCCTTTCCAGCTATAAATTTCAGAGTAACCCGTATTTTTTAACCCAAAACCCGGTTCTCAGCCGCATTTTTCCAGATCCATGATTATTTTAGATGCGGACATTACCTGATTAATACCTGTTTTTTAATTAACTGCCCTTATGGATAATCGGATAGTAAAACCTTTTTTTAACTACTAAAAAGGATTCTCCCCGTTTGCAATTTTTGGAACGTTCCACAATTCATAATAACGCGGTCAGTAAGAGTCCGTCTGAAATTTTTCTCTCTTTGATAATGGTGACAGAATGAATTTTGATAAAATACTCAGTTACTCTTTTGCTTCTGGAAAGGATGCGATTGCAGGAATGTGGGTGCAGGAGGGGCTGCTCGTTGTTGCAAGGATCCTCGTCTTCCTCCTGCTGCTTGGCTCTATGTTGAAAGTCTGCCGCGGTGAGAAAACCACACCGGAAGTCACCACACGGGGCACGCTCTTCATTGACGGGATCAGGTAGCTGGTCGTTTCCCTTATCCGGATACTGCCTGCGAAGACATTCAGCATTTTCTGATCCATTTACACTCTTGGGATCGGATAGCATCTGCAAAAGGAGTTCCAAAAATTGGAATTCAGGGACATACTATTAATTTAATAAAACATCCTGTCACCCATGCCACAAAGATTCATAAAAACACGATCGTTGTTTTTTACAGCGATCCTCCTTATTGCTATCATTGCCGGTATTGCGCCGGTAGCAGCTGACAGCGTCGCATATATTCAGGTAAGTTCGATCCCTTCAGGCGCACAGGCATGCCTCGACCACTATACCTGTAATGAAACGCCAGCCATGTTCACAACAACCCCGAACAGTTATCATTCCGTTACACTTTACAAGGATGGCTACCTGTCATTCACTAACCTGTCGGTTTATGCAAGCAGTCCAAACGTGACAACCAACCTTCTGGTGACGCTGGCTTCGATCCCATCGCAGACGGGCAGCCTCGATCTTGATGCCAACCCGACCAATGCCGACATCTGGCTTGACAACCTGTATTATGGCACAACCCCGCAAATCATCGGCGGTCTTTCTGCAGGAAGCCATACCCTGCTGCTCAGGAAAGCCGGTTACTATGATTACACGGAATCGTTTATGATCGTAGCAGGCCTGACCTCGACACAGGATCCGACGTTGACACCCTATACGAAATCATCCGGCTATGGCGATATCCAGATACAGTCATACCCCACAGGGGCGGCAGTCTATGTTAATAATAATTACATGGGCACTACCATTTCGTCTGATGCTCTTTACGTCACCCAGCTCAGCCCGGGATCCTACCCGGTCAGCATTACCCTTGAAGATTACCAGCCCTATTATGAAACCGCTATAGTCACGGCGGGGGGAGTCTACGACATCCGTGCGAACCTGGTACCGGTAACACCTGGCCCGACACCCAGCACAAACGGCCAGATCACGGTCAGGTCAAGCCCGTCGGGGGCCAACATTTACGTTGACGATTCATACAAAGGCCTGACACCACTTACCCTTGTCGAGATCCCGAAGGGTAGTCATTCCATCATCTTAAAGCTGAACGGGTACCAGGACTGGCAGTCCTCGGTGAACGTGGCAGCAGGCAGCAGTACCGATGTGTCGGGAACGCTCGTCTCCGCCACGACCACTACCCTCCTGCAGACCACCCCTACAACGGAAGTCACCCAGCCTTCCCCCCTGCAGACCCGGTCCCCGATCTCGGTTATCAGCATAATCGCTGCCATCGGGATCTGCGGTGCAGCAGCCATAGTGCGCAGAAAGAAAGAATAACTCAACCTTTTTTGATCTAACCGGGCATGTTTCAGGATAATCTCATCCGGATGAAGAGGATATACCCTTAAATACGGTACAGGTAAAACCGATCCCGGGCGGGAGACCACAATAAAACCGGGCAATCTTCAGAAGGCAAGCTCCCGCAAATAGTTTTTTCCGGAGATCAAACGGGTATTTCATGCAGGGTGGATAATCTTTACTCCCTGCCACCGGGCCCCCATAAGGCGCATCGCCGGATTTTCTTACAACCTTTTTGCAGGGAATCCATCAGGATGCCTTACCCGGCATAATGACCGTTGTTAAAATTGAGGGTATTGCACATAACTCTGGATGGCCGTGTTTTTTTTCCGGTTTTTTACAGGGAATCCGTGAGAGAAAAGAGGGGATAACAATCCCCGCATAAATCCCGTATCGATGCAGATTTTGCAACAACCGCTAAGGTTCTTATGACAACCACGCTATATACCGGTTCACTCTGATATGGAAAAAATGAACTATTTCAAAATAGTCCTCCTTTACATCATAAAAAACATCATATCAGGGAATAGACGGAGCAAAAAACAATGTATAAAAAAATCACATACGCACGAAACGAAGGTGCATAATCATGGCAACGAGTGCCGGAGACCGGGCGGTCAATGCCGGAGTTGCCGAGGCTGATTATCTGAAGATCCAGACAGCCGAAGCTCTTGAGGATGCTGCCCGTAAGCTGCGGGATACTAATGTGGCATCCCATGGAAAGGATGTAAAGAATATCCTGCACGATGTCGAGTTCAGGGTAAACCAGTTCAAGGCAGAAGTTGGTGCCGGGTACGACAGGATCGAAGATGGTTACCACGAGAGTGTTGAACCTGTTGAAAATATCATCATCGATCATCCGATCCCCTCGGTTCTTGTAGCAGCAGGGATCGGTGTCCTCATCGGCATGCTCATCTTAAAAACTCGTGACTGATGGGCGATCCTATGGATACAGCAGCTGCCGATACCAAAGATGAAACGATTGAGGCAGGGTTCGCAAGGACGGTCAGGTACATAGATATCTACATGCAGCAGAAGACAGACCTTTTTCTGCAGCACTATGTATTTGAACCGGTGGACTTTCTCCTCAGGCAGATCATGCTCCTGTCGGTCATTGTTACGTTACTGGCAGCCGGGACCATCGTCATCCTGCTAGGCGTAATCCTGTTTATCGCTACGTTAGTACCCCTCTGGGCTGCACTGCTTATAACGGGAGCCCTGATATTCGGAACAGGCGGACTTATCGCGTACAGGATCTTATCGGATAAAATCGTCCTGAAAACCCCGGTTGCCACGGAGATGATAAAAAATGGAAACTCGTAGGCGTATTACCGAAGAAGATCTCCTCATCACGGAAACGCTGATTTCAGAATCTTATGGTCAACTGAAACAGTCGGTTGTCCAGGTACCAACCCGGGCATTCAGGTCCGTGGGTCAGACGGTACGCGAGCATCCGTACGCAACAGCAGGTGTGGCAATTGTTGCCGGTGTTGCGATGTACGGGATTTTTAAAATGGTTGCTTCAAACTCGTCTTCTCAGGGAGCACCGGGGAAAGCGAGATCCTGCCTGAAAACGGATACGGGCCGCCCTGACCTTATGCAGCAGATGCTCCCGATGCTGATACCGCTCGTTATACCGCTGGTGGCTCCGTATATCGGGAGTTTTATCCAGAAATACCTGGGACAGATACTCACTGAAGATACACACTGATCGCATTCTTTGAAAAGAATTTTTCCGCAAAAATACTTCCTTGGGAAATATTCGACGGCGGTTACAGCGTGGTTTCCGGTGACGGTTTATACAAATAATTCATTGTTTTTAAAAAACCCGTCAGCGCTCTATACTCTATACCGGGATGAAAAGACTGCTCCCGCGGGTTCCTTTAAAATGAAGGTGCATACATAAAAAAAAGGAAGTCGGGACAGCTCCCCTCAGCACCCAAGGTTCCATACTGCCTGGTTCTGATAGTCTAGGTTACCTGCCACATAGGTAGTGCCAGGAGAGAACGATGCTGGTATCTCATAGATGAGATAACCAGCTGCCAGGTTACTTTCGCCGGGATTAATACCCCAAAGGGTCCCGCCATGGGTCCCTCCCTGCCCGACCTGGTTGGTATATTGTTTCCCGCTCACCTGGTCAATGACCACATCAGAACTGTGGACGGATGAATAATTGTACATCTTCCCGTCGCTATATACAACAAACTGATTTGCTGAAGGAGCGTGCATGGCCTGAGTCCCGATATACTTTACGCGGATGAATATGAACAGGAAGGTGTTTCCTTCTTTGGGTTTCTCCATGTTATACCCATTCTGCAGCTCCAGGGGCTGCGAGGCAGCAGCCTGTTCGCGGGGACTGTTCCATGACGAGGATGTCCAGTTGTAGTACGGCCTTATCTCATACTGGTATACGGTTGCAGACGCCTGTCCGTTCCCGCTCCCGAAGTAGGCATACTGGTTCAGGCCCAGAGCATTGGGAAAGGGTACTGCGGTCAGGTTTGGCGACAGGATCGCCACGGTGTTCGCAGGAGACGGTGTCTGTGTCTGGACCGACTGGGATAAACTTGTGCATCCCGAGAAGAGGAGCACGAAGAATAAAAGGCAAAAAGCGGTAATAGTAAAAAAATATTTCATATAATCCTCCGCTCACAGGGATTGTGCAGGAATTTTTGCAGGAAGCAGCTGCTAAAGAAGGATATCCAGTACATGCCGGGATGAATGGATCGTCCACAAGATCTGCAATCCTGCGGGAAAGTGAGAGGAAATCCCCGGCCGGTTCCAACAGAAAACCGGTGAGAATAAAAGGAGAGTAACGGGGACATTCACCATCAACCCAGTTTCCAAATTGCTGTGTTCTGGTAGTCGAGGTTACTCATCACATACGTCTTCTCCGGGGAGAACGAGACCGGTATCTCATAGATGAGATAACCCTCTGCCTGGTTACTTTCGCCGGGCTGGATATACCCGACGCTCCTGTCCTGCCCGAACAGGTAATCATATTGTTTCCCGCTCACCTGGTCAATGACCACATCGGAACTATGGACAGATGAATAATTGTAAATCTTGCCATCACTATACACAACAAACTGATTTGCTGAAGGAGCACGCACGGTCTGATTCCCGATATTCTCTACACGGATGAATATGAACAGGAAGGTGTTTCCTTCCTTCGGTTTCTCCATGTTATATCCATTCTGCAGTTCCAGTGGCTTCGAGGCTGCAGCCTGTTCGCGGGGGCTGTTCCATGACGAGGATGTCCAGTTGTAGTAC
>PMKW01000177.1:0-17737 GCA_003157895.1 Methanoregula sp.
CGAGTCGGTGAACTGGATGTAGCGGACGCGGTCGCCGGCCTTTGCGCCGTCGGTCGGGGTCACGAGCTTGCGGATTGGGCATGCGGGCTCCTGCTGCTCGGAGAGCGGCGGGTGGGCGCTTGGATAGGCTGAGCCGGGGGCTCTGTGTCCCATGCAGAGGACAATGTCCTTGTCCGAGACATCCCGAAGCTTCGCGAGCTTGTGGTCCGGGTTCATCTGCTTGCGCCGGTTCTCGGCGATCTGAGTCTGGCCGGGACCATACTGGGGTTTATATGCCATTGTTTTATCACTCCAATGTTTTCTGTTTTTTCACGATTCGCATTACTGATGAAATGACTTCCGCCATCTTCTCGCGCGTGGGGGTCTGACCCCGGGTCACGCCGCTCACGATAGCCATCACCGTACCTTTGGTACGGATCTTGTCAGCAGGCGGCATCACCACCGTTGTCTTCACTCCCACCTTGGCGAGATCCTCGTAATCGATCGGGCACTGGGAAACGACAACTGCCTTCACATCACAGGCCTGGAGAATAAACCGGACCTTCTCCACGACATGGGAACGTACGTTTCCATGGTGGAGGATGGCGACCTTGTGTTTCTCAATCTGTGCGATCTCTTTTTCGGTAAGTCCCATCGAGGCACCGAGGACGCCACCGGAAATTTTCGGAGCATCCGGGGGTACGCCGCTCCCCGCATAAAGTACCAGCGTGCTGATACTGTATTCAACGCCCTGTTGTCGCAGACCGGAGGTGATATCGCACACCGGCTTCGTCACGTGGCGGTGGCCGGGAGACATCCCGACCACGATGACGTCCGGGTACCGGCACTCGGAGATGGTGCCCCGCTGGGCAATTCCGCCTCCTTTACCCATGCCCATCGCCTCGCGGCAGTCAACAACCTGGGTTACTCGTCCGATTGGCATCTTATTTGGTTCCCTGGATGATTACGGGTCTGGACTTGCTATTTGGATCAGCAAGACCCAGCATTTCCTTGTCCGCGTTCGGGCCGTACTTGCAGTAATCGACAAGCGACGGTTCGGTCTTCATGAACTTGCCCTCCTTTAATCCGAAGGGAAAATCGGTGAATACCGGTTTGATTGCGGTTTTGAGTGCGGGGATAACATCGCGGTTCTCGAGCTCGAGCAGGACTGTGCCTACATGAACCTGCAGTTCCATATCCTGGTCGCCAACACGGATCGTCTTCCTCATGGGATGAGGATTGGCGGTTCCTTTGGCGGGTCCGAAGGGAACTGTTGACGGAAGGCGTGGTCCATTGAGGACCATACGCCGTATTCCGGGAACTGATATAATCCGGTTCAGCAGGCGCTCGGTTGTCTCGGGATTGAGAAACCGGTGAGAATCTATCCTGCACTGGGGGAACGTGGCTTCTGTCATTTGTATCCTTGTGGGATTTAAATACCCTTTGCAACTGCCTGCATCGGCTTCCTGAATGATTCGATCTGGCCGAAGGTATCCTGGTAAATCTTTGAGGTTGCTTCGGGACCGAACATCTGGGTGCCTGCATCAAGTGCGCATGCCGCTGCGATACAGGGCATACCGACACCGGCTGCGTGACGGGTAACGACGTGGTTACCGTTGAATCCACCGGGGCCGCCACCACCATAGATCGAGTGGCTGAAGAACGAGAAACCAACTGCGACACCCATGGTGCGGCCGAAGTCGGAGCCGGGGAGGCCGGTCTCGTGCTCGAGCAGGTCGTTGAAGTAGAGCAGGGTTGCGGAAACTGCCTGGGCGAAACGTCCTGCACCACAGTTGACCATGGTTGCAGCAAGGGTACCTGCGGATGCATAGGCGTTCCAGAGCATCGGGTCCTTGGTGTCGTAGAAGATGTAGCCGCTCTTGCCCTTCTTGCCTGCCTTGATGACCTTGTCCTCAATGGCACGCTCGACAAGGCTCTGCACGACAGTACCGATAGTACCGGTCTTGCCGTTTGCCTTCACAAGGTCATAGACCATGTTGTTTGCATTGAGTCCCTGGTATGCGTAGAGCAGGAGCTGGGCACGCTCGAACGGGCCGATTGCGTTACCCATTTCGAATTCGCCGGCCTGTTCAAAAGTCGACATGAGGGTTGCAGCCTGCATTGCATTCCGGTGGGTCATCATGACCGCGTGGTTTGCCGGGATGTTCCTGAGTGCAAAGCCGAGACCTTCGTTGTTCTGCGGGATGGACATGATCGTGACGATGTTGCCGCCGTCCATGCTCATGGTCTGCGGGTAGGTACCCCAGACTGTACCCTTGACGTAGGGTCCGTCGAACATGCCGACCTTGTACTGCTCAATGAGTGCATAGGTGGTTGCTGCTGCAACGGCGGTTGATGCACAGTCGTAGGTTGCTGACGCATTGATACGGGTAGTCGGGATCTCGACAAGGATCATCTTGCCGCCGCCGACCTTGGTGATCTTGGTGTCGTCGCCTGCTTCGACCTGGACCATGTCCTTGATCTTGGCTGAGAGTGCATCGCAGTCCTTGACAACGCTGCAGCTCATGCTGCGGCCAAGGATCTGGTTGGACTTGCCGCCAAACTTACCGGTCTTGAGGGCTTCCTCGATGCCGGCGAAGTTGACTGCAACGGTCCTCTTGGTAAGGTCGATGATGCCTGCGGTTCCCTTGTTGACCAGCGGGCTGACCTTGTCAATGGAGACATTGCTCTTTAAGAGCTTACCCTCATCATCGTAGAGGTCTACGGTATCTTTGTATTTTGCCATTTGAATTCCTCCAAATTTTCGTTTAACCCTTATACAGTACTGTCAGTGAGCGAAAGTATACTCTATCAGGTATACTGGTAATGAGTGAAAGTCGCTATTGCACGTCCCCTAGGAAGGGACATTGAATAATTCCCGATTTCGCCATATAAGTATTGCGATTTTATCCCGGAAAGAAATTTTATTAATTGTACCGGATATTAACGAAAAAAGAAGGAATGTTCAAATACTACATATCTGTCCCATTTCATTGTTTTACGCAGTATTACGAAAATAAAAAAAAGTGTTACGAACTTTGGCATCATCTCGATAAAATTCCAATTTTCCGGTGCGCTCTGTATAAAAATAGTTGGGTTGGGAAACTGCCCGGATGAAGGAATTCAACCGGTTGTTTCCCTACCCTGAAATGGCTTGCAGTGCACGTTCTGGTGCGATCCGGTTGTTCCGGTTATAGGAAATTTTTATGACGGGAGAACCCCGTCAACAATCAATTATTTCTTGAGCTCCGTGAGGGGGCTCGGTCCGAGTTCGCGGATCGTGTTGACCACATCGGTCACAACAGCACCCCACTTCGCACCTTCGGATGCCGAGACAAAGGTCATCCGGAAGCGGCGGTCGTCAAGGCCGATGCTCTTCATTAAGCGCTTGACCATGAACATGCGTTTTGCTGCCTTGAAGTTACCCTCAAGGTAGTGGCAGTCACCGAAGTGACAGCCGGAAACAAGAACGCCATCTGCACCATCAGCGAACGCTTTGAGTACGAAGAGCGAGTCGAGACGTCCCGTGCACATGACCCGGACAATCCGGATGTCGGGCGGGTACTGGATACGGCCGCCACCGGCAAGGTCAGCACCGGCATAGGAACACCAGTTGCAGACGATACCCTGAATCTTGGGCTGCCAGATACCGGGTCCTCTTTCAGGGATAGTGAAGTTTCCTGGTGCAGACATTACTGCTCACCTCCGAGCAGGAAGGCATCGATCTGTGCCACGATCTGGGGGGTTGTGAAGTGGTTCATCCAGATTGCACCACCGGGGCAGAAGCCTCCACAGGTACCGCAGCCCTTGCACTTTGCCTCGGTGACCTGCATAACGGTGCGCCCGTCCTTTTCAACGAGTGCCAGTGCACTATAGGGGCAGAGGTTGACGCACATGCCGCAGCCTGCACATTTCTCTTCGATACAGGTAGCGAAGTATGGCTCAAGCTCCACTTCACCCTTATGAATAGGGATGCTTGCTGCGGATGCTGCACCTTCGGCAGATGCTACCGTATCAGGAATATCCTTGGGTCCCTGGCAGACACCGGCAAGGAAGACACCGGCTGTAGTTGTGCCGCATGGGTTCAGCTTCGGGTGAGCTTCGAGAAGCCATCCATCGCTTGAACAGGAAACCCCGAAGAGCTTACGGGTCCGGTTGGTATCCTCCTTGGGCTGGACTGCTGCTGCAAGCACGACAAGGTCGACTTCCATGTCAACTGGCCGGTTGAGGAGTGTGTCGTCTGTATAGACATGGAGGTTTTTCGTTTTGGGATCCTCAAGGATGTTTGCCACACGGCCGCGGATGAACTTGGCGCCCTCGTCCTGTATGCGGTAGTAGAACTCCTCGTACATCTTCCCGAATGAGCGGATATCCATGTAGAATATGTAGGGGACACACCCGGGGATCTTCTCGATGATCTGGTGGCAGTGTTTCAGGGAATACATACAGCAGAACCGCGAGCAGTAAGGCTTGCCGATACCGGTATTGTCACGGGAGCCCGCACAGAGCACGAAAGCTACGCGCTTCGGAGTCTCTCCGTCGCTCGGGCGGATGAGGTGCCCTCCGGTAGGACCGGATGCGCAGATAAGCCGCTCGAATTCGAGGCTCGTGATGACGTTCTCATACCGCTTGTACCCCCATTCCTGTTTATTCTCGATGGGGAAGATATCGTAGCCGGTTGCGAGGATGACTGTCCCGACCTTGACCTTGACGAACTCGTCCTTGGACTCGAGGTCGATTGCCCGCTTCTCAGTACCGCATGCGGTAACACAGATCCCGCACTTGACACAGGAATTGAAGTCGATTGTGTAGAGGAGGGGCACGACCTGCGGGTGGTTGATGTAGATAGCCTTTCTCGGCTTCATGCCCACTTCGAATTCGTTGGGCTTGATAACCGGGCAGGCAGTCTCACAGTCACCGCAACCATTGCAGCCGCCGCCGACAATGCCGCGTGCCTCCGCTTCCGCGGGAGTGAGCACACCGCGTGCCTTCTTGCGGACGGTGACATCGAAGTTGCCGATGTACCCTTCCACTTCATGGACCTCTGACCAGGTCATAAGCTCGATCAGCTGGGCCCTGCCGACATCTACCATTTTGGGTGTTAAGATGCACTGCGAACAGTCGAGGGTCGGGAAGGTCTTGTCGAGCTGGGACATACGCCCGCCGATACTTGTATCGGCTTCGACAAGATAGGTCTTGATACCTGCTGCAGCAAGGTCAAGGGCTGCCTGCATGCCGGCAACACCGGCTCCGACGACCATGGCCGCTTTCTCGACGGGTACGGTCTTCGGGAAGAGGTCCTGGAGGAGGGACGCCTTTGCAACGGCAATCCTGATCGCATCCTTTGCCTTTTCGGTTGAACCTTCGCGGTCATGCATGTGCACCCATGAGTTCTGCTCACGGATGTTTGCCATCTCGAACCGGAACGGGTTCAGGCCGGCTTCCTTGGTTGCCGTCCTGAAGGTCGGTTCATGGAGACGGGGTGAGCAGGCTGAAACGACGACACCGGTAAGTTTGTTATCCTTGATTGCCTTTGCAATCACGGCCTGCCCGGGCATTGAGCACATGTACTTGTAGTTGTCAACATAGGCTACATTCGGGATGGTTTTTGCATATTCCTGCACAGCAGGGATATCCATTGACCCGGCGATGTTGGTACCGCAGTGACAGATAAAAACACCGATACGTGCCTCCTGTTTTGTAGTGCTGCCAACTGTTGTTTTTGCCGGAGCAGCTGCGCTTGCGGCTGCTGTCTTGGGCTTTGCGGCAGGTGCTGCTACCTGCTTCTTAACTTCCTCTTTCACGGGAGCTACCTTCTTGGTGTCCTCTTTTTTAGACTCGTTTTTCTTGGTGGTTGCTTTCTTCTTTTCCGCCATTTTTGCCACCTCACAGCACCTTCTGCAGGAACGGTTCGCAGCTGATCCCATGGAGATCAAGCCCGAGGTCCTGCGGGCTCATTCCCTGTGCCAGGCCAAGGAGTTCAGCAAAGTGAAGTACCGGCAGCTTATGCGTGACGCCGAACTTCTCCTGGATCTCAATCTGGCCGCGGTCGAACTGGAGCTGACAGAACGGNNCCGGCACCACAGCACTGCATCTTGTTGCGGTACTCGACCGGAGTCGCACCGATGGCTGCGACAAGCTCTTCCATCCATGTCGGGTGTTCGGTGTTCAGCATGACCTCCTTCTCAAACTCCCGGTCCTTGTGGGGTTTGGTCAGGTGGCAGCCGTAGTGGACGGCAATGCGTGCACCAGTCAACGGGTTTGTAACGCTGTCGCGGACCTTATCGACACCGATGAACTTATCATTATAGAGGAGCTCGGCAGTATGGTACACGTTGATAGTACCCTTGTACTCCATGTCCACTTCCTTGAGCACCTCATTGACCGCATCGCGGAGGTCCTTGTTGTGTTTGAGCTTGTGGTTGACCTCCCAGATGGATTTGTAGCAGCCGTTGCAGACAAGAGCGATGTCCATCTTCATCTGCTCGGCAAGCACGAGGTTCCGGGCTGCCATTGCATAGAAGACACTGAGGTCGATCGAACCGAATGCACCGGGTGCAGGGCAGCAGCTTGCGCCCTTGAGGGGGACCAGCTCGACGCCAAGTTTTTTCATGGCTTTGATGGAGGCGGATTCAACTCCCGGGTAACGGTTGGGAGCAATGCATCCGAGGTAGAATGCAAACTTGTGTTTTGCTTCCGATTCAGACATGGTCAGCCCTCCCTTTCCTTGATGATACGGTCTGCATTGGCCTTGAGCTTGTAGTGGTCAATGATCTTTCTGATTGCGGGCAGATATTCCGGATACATGTGGGTGGTGGGCGGGTCGCGGGTCAGGCCGAGTTTCTCACGGGCTGCACGGTTGACATCGTTGTTGGGCACACCGTGGCCGGAGCTGTAGATCGCCGTTACGGTCTTGAGGAAGTTGACCGGTATGATATCCCTCTTGAAAGCGAGGTTCCTCATCGCCATAATAACATCGGTGGGAGCAATATCACGCGGGCATCGGTCAGTGCAGCTGTAACAGGTAGTGCACAACCATAGATCCGGGTCAGTCAGTGCCTCGTTCTCAAGCCCGAGCACTGCTCTGCGCATAAAATTACGGATACGGTAGGTGCTGCGGGGTGCAGATGGGCAGGAGCCGGTGCAGGTCCCGCACTGGTAGCACATGTGTGCAATAGTGCGTGAGATCCCCTTCACTTTTGTTGTGAATTCAGGATTTGAGTCTTCGCGGTAGTATCTCTGGTCGTGGAGTTTCTTCTCCAGCGCTTCCGGGTAACCTTTTGTTCGTGCCATGGTACTCACGCCTTCTCCATTACTTTGATGCTGACCTGACCTGAGATGTCCTCTTTGACTTTCGAGGTCCTCTTGGTGAAGAGTTTGGCCTTGATCTTCTTGAAGAGGTCAGTTTCGGTTCCCTTCACGCGGACGCCGGTCCGCTGCAGGACGATGATGTCCTCACCGGGGCAGGCATTGACACAGGCACCGCAGAAAATGCAGTAATCCTTGTTGACAGCGATAGTCGCCTCGATGCTGTCGCGCTTCATGTCTGCTGCGGGTATTGCAGAGGGGAGATAGATTGCATTAGCCGGGCAGATATCTGCGCAGGTTGAACAACCGCCAGGGCATTTCTCCGCATGGAAGTCGATGTCGCCCTCAAAAATCTTCTCGACGGTGATTGCCTCGGTCGGGCAGTTCCGTGAACACCAGGTGCAGGTGCAGCAGTTGTCCTGGATGATGCTGACCTTGCCGTCAATCTTGTCGGAAATGATTTCGCGTTCGACGGTAATGCACTCCTCGGGACATACCTCGACACACACCTTGCAGGCATCGCACTTGGTTTCGTCCCAGATAACGTCGCCTTCGACCTTGCCGGTCTCAGCCGAGAACTTCTTGTGCTTCACGACAATTGCAGGGCAGAGTGCACCGCACAGACCACAGAGGGAGCATTTCTCCTTGTCCACGGTAAAGGTCGTCTTCTTTTTCATTGCGGTAGCCTTGGGCTTTGCACCGGCAACCGGTCCCTTATAGGTACCTTCATACGCTGGGACATTGCGTTCGATTGCATCACGCGGGCAGACCTCTTCACAGATCGTGCACTTGACGCATTTCTCGTCATCGATCTCCGCTTTCATGTCATATTGCGGGAATCCTTCTTTCTCGACGATCGGGAGTCTCTCCTGTCCATCCACCTTCAGTGTCAACGCATTGAACGGGCACATAATGACACAGACACCACAGTATGAACACTTGGTCTCGTCGACATCGATGGGGGCGGCGTAATTGATTGCACCCCTTCTCGATGCACCGACAAGCCCGAGGACAATAGCCTCCTCGGGGCAAGCGTCAACGCATATGCCGCATCCCGTGCAGGTCTCTGCATTGAGTATAAGGTTGTTCACGTTCTGGAGGAGCTTCTGCTCCATCACAACGTTAACACCATCTTTCTTCTTGGAAAACTTGGGAAACAATGCCATGAATTAACCCTCACGCTGTTTCTTATTGCACTTTTGCCACTGTATCCGATGCCAAATTTACACTCAGTAAATATCAAAGACATCCACAGGACATGCAACCACACAATTATTACAGCCAGTACAATGTTTCATGTTTATGTGCACTGCAAATGCCATTTGTTTTTCACGCACCAGCTATGATCGATTCTGAAAATCGACTAACAAAACGTGGTATAAGAATGTAGATAAATGTTCTGAAATTGAGTGACAGACCGGATGATTTTATACACAATTTTTTTATTTTCCTTTAAATACTCCTTCAAAAAGTTAATGATGAAATTTGAGTTGTTAATATCATTTAGTTTACTTCCTCTCGTTTTTTTACGGTTTTTCTGGTGCGCTTTGTAAATCCCGTACAAAGGGAAAAATCAAATTAGAAAATTTATTCAATCACCATCATGGTACATTTGTAGTACCGGAGGTTATAGTATGGAAATCAACGGCGTTACAATTGACAATACCTACGCAGAGGCATTCCCGACCTGGGTCTGCCGGATCATCATTACTGCGGTGACGAAAGAATGGGCGAAGAAAGCAGCAACCGAAGCAACCGGCTTTGCAACATCAGCAATCGGCTGCCCCTGCGAAGCAGGAATCGAGGGATATCTCCACGGAAGCGAGACCCCGGATGGAAGGCCCGGTGTTGCCATTCTGATCTGTGCAAGCAAGAAGAAGCTCAAGGAGCAGGTTGTTGAGAGACTTGCCGAGTGTGTCCTGACAGCACCAACCACGGCAGTCTTCAACGGCATCACCAATGCCGAGGAGAAGATCCCGGTCAAGCTCCACTTCTTCGGAGATGGTTACGAGTACCAGAAGGAAGTCGGCGGCCGCAAGTGCTGGGTCATCCCAATCATGAATGGAGAATATGTCGGTGAGGAAGAGTTTGGCATCATCAAGGGTGTTGCCGGCGGAAACTTCTTTGTTATGGGCGAGAATCAGATGGCAGCCCTTATGGGTGCCAAGGCAGCGTCCGATGCTATCGCCGATGTCAAGGGAGTCATCACCAGTTTCCCCGGGGGTGTCGTTGCAAGCGGTTCCAAGGTCGGCAGTCTGAAGTACAAGTTTATGGTTGCCTCGACAAACGAGAAGTACTGCCCGACGCTCCGCGAGAAAGTTGCGGACAGCAAGGTTCCTGCGGGCATCAAAGCAGTGTACGAAATAGTCATTGACGGTGTGGATGAGAAGTCGGTTGCAGCAGCAATGGCAGCCGGTGTCAGGGCAGCAGCAATGGTGCCCGGCGTTAAATTTATTTCAGCTGGCAATTTTGGCGGGACACTCGGCCCGTATAAGATCGAGCTCCACAAAATCCTCTAAACTTTTTTAGGTGAAAAATCCCCTGCTCTTATCGATTTCTATAAATAGGTTATTGCCGATAATCTTGTTAACGAAAAAATCGGCGATAATATGATTACCCTGACTCCTGACGAGGTAAAACAGCGATTCGGACCGCTCTTTGCACAGAAATTCCTGGTAATGGTGGATGAGCGGGCCGGCGCTGCAGAGATCCTTGAGCAATGCCGTGTCCGGGGAACGATTGAATGGGATGCCATGAACCGGCAGCGTGCCGGTGGTGCGGTCAACAGATGTCGTGTCGAAGGAACGTCCATGACCATTCACGCTCGTCTGGGGAAATACCCGGTGAATTTTGGTTCGGCAGCAGGGGATATCGGTGGCCAGGCATTGGAAGCGGTTGAAGTATCCGGCGATGAAGTTATCACAATCTGGGCCGGGATAGCGGGTGCCGGCGTCGGTATTGCAGCCTGCCTTCCGCAGGCTCCCGGGGTTATCCGAACCGAGTATCCTTCCGAGGATGACCTGAAAGTTGGTGGTGCACGGACGAACCATGTCCGGATCATCTCCCCGCGGTACGAGAAGGTCTGTATTGGTATCGATGATACAGATACCAAAACGGAGGGGGCGACCTGGGTGATGACCTTAAAATGTGTGGAAGCGTGCAGGATCGATGGCGTAGAGTTCCTGAACATGCGGCTCGTCCAGCTCAACCCCGCCGTTCCCAATAAAACAACCAACTGTGTCAGTTCGGCGTTAAATTTTGCGGTCAGGCCCGGGAAGATCCCGAAGTTGCTGGAATCTGTCCGCTCGTTTGTGGAGAAAAATACCTTTTCCCGGGATACCGGGATCGCCTGTTATCACGGGATTAAGGATTTTGCTGATTCTCCCGTCGCCCGTCAGGTCAAGACCGAGATCCTGACCCGTGAACAGGCTGAACGCGAGGCAGAATCTCTCGGAATTGAGTTCCTTGACCGCAATAACGGGAAGGGAAGGATCGGGGCCCTCGGTGCCGTAGTATGGGGCAACCGGGGAACCGAAGCGGCAGGTCTCTATGGTGAGCTTCTCTGAACCCTACGTGATCCACTACCCACGAATCGTCGCCGTTGCAGAAGAATCCGGAGGAACGGTGGAACTGGTCGAGTTCTTCGACTGTATCGGTGGGGCCATGTGGTCGAAATGTCATTATGTGAAGAGCCCGATTGTTGAGGGGGTTCGTTGCCTTGGATCGACCATGCGTTATAACCTGAAGACCGGGACTGTCGATCTCGAACTCGAAGGTTCCCGGTTCCCTGCCGGTATTTCTGCATGTACTGTTTACGATGAGGAGATTGCTATAACATATATCGGCATGGGTGGCGGGGGTGTCGGTGCGGCAGCCTGCCGCTCTGATGCAGCAGGCGTCCTGCGGAGCAGGAGTGATCCTGCCGGTGGTGGGAGAGTGGCCGGTGCCACGATCTGGCTGCCCCGAATGCAGCGGGTGTTGATCGGGGTTGATGATACGGATACTCCCGAAGAGGGAGCGACGTGGACGCTCGTCCATAACATCGCCCGAGCTGTTGAGGATGAACAGTCTGTATACCTGTCGCATACCATCGTCCAGCTCTTCCCGGTACCATACCGGACGAAGAACTGCGTGGCATTGGTCGTGGAGTTTGCGACCAATAATCCCGAAGGTCTTGTTGCACGGTTCCGCCAGCTGCTTGAACAGTATACGCTCTCGAAAAAGACCGGCATGGCGGTCTACACCGGTTTTACCCCCTCAGAAGAGCTTCTCGCATATGGCAGGAAGGTCAAACAGGGCGAGGTCGATTACGGCGTGCTGGCATCGGTCCGGGATCCCGGTCTGCGAATCGTTATGAACGGGAGGGGAATTATCGGTGCGGTAGCTGCAATTCCCTTTTACACGAATTATGAGGAGGCGCTGGAGTTATGCAGTGGAAAGAACTGAAGGCCCGGCTGCTGGAAGCAGGGGCAGTCAGCCTTAGCGGTGAACCTGCGGACCAGTTCATCGCCCGCTCTGCGGCAGGGCCGGGGGCCGGGGGACTCGGTGCAATCTTCTTTGCGATGGGGAGCCACCGCGTTAAACTTGCGCTGAACCCGTTAAGTTCAATCGAAATCGCTCACCGGGGGAATGGTACCGCGGACCTCTATTTCAACGGAAATCTCATTACCGGCAGGCTGCTGGAGCCCGGTTTCCACTGTCCTGACCAGGCATTTATTACAGTAACGGGCGGCTGTATCTTCGGATGCCGATATTGTTCGGTTCCGAAGATCAGCGGAAGGCGTAAAACAATCGAAGAGATCATGGGAATGGTTGAGTCGGTGCGCCACCGGATTCATGCCATTTCAATCACGAGCGGTGTGCAGGGCAGCATAAAGGAGGAAGAAGCCTATGTGCTTGATGTGGTGAAGCACCTTACGTTCTTTGGTCTCCCGATAGGAGTCTCAATCTATCCCACGGAAAAGACGCCCGATCGGCTGAAAGAACTGGGTGTAGCCGAGGTGAAGTTCAATATTGAGGTTGCAACGCCGGAGCTGTTTGCGAAGATGTGCCCGGGACTCGACTATAACCTGCTCTGGCAGGTTCTCGACCGCTCAGTTCAGCTCTTTGGGAAAAACCGCGTCTTCTCTAATGTCATCATCGGCCTTGGCGAGACGGATGCCGAAATGGAGTCCTGCATCCGGAAACTGACCACCCGCGGGGTAATTCCTGTCCTCCGCCCGCTCAATCCCGTTGCCGATCTTGTCGGCACTCCCCGCCCTACGGCGGAACGACTGGACCATCTCTTTACCGTACACGGGCAGGCCCTCGAAGCAGCGGGGCTCGATGCCCGTCGTGCGCGTACTATGTGCACGAACTGTGCCGGCTGTGACCTTGTGCCGGGGAGGGATGAATGAAGGGAGTGGAGGCTGTTGCGGATGCCCTACGCCGGTATACCGACTGCCGGTATACGGTCCCGGGGTTCCCGATTACGGATCTCGGGGCGCTTACCGGTGCCGAACTGGTGATCAACGAGAAGACTGCACTGGAATATGCTCTCGGCGATTCGCTGATGGGCCGGAGGGCTGCGGTTATTGTCAAGCATGTCGGTGTCAATGCCTGTGCCGACCCGCTTCTTCAGGCAACAGCACAGGGACTCATTGGGGGGGTTGTCCTTGTGACGGGGGATGACCCGGATGCGAAGGGATCGCAAACTGCACAGGACTCCCGATACTACGGGGAACTTGCTGAGTTGCCGGTTATAGAGCCGGATGCATCCTGCTGTTATGCCGGTGTTGAGGCAGCACTGGAGGCCTCGGAACAGTTCTCCCGCGTGGCAATGCTCCGGCTTACTCCCGCCGTGCTGGATGCAGAAACAGCACAGTGTCCTGTGATCCGAAATAACGGAAAAGGAAGGATTGCGGACCGGTCATGGACCATGAACGGCAGGGTGACTGCTGCAGAGGAGTTATACCGTAAAACATTCACATGGTCTTCAGCATCCTGCCTGAACTACTGGAATGGCGAGTCCGCCGGGGTCGGTCCTGCTCCGGGTAAGACCCGGATCGTAACGGTGAACCCCCCGCCGGAACAGGCAGCAGGGCTCAGTGAGATACAGGAATGTGGCCGATACTTTGTCCGCGATCACTGCGGGATCCGGCCCCCGGTACTCCAGGAACACCCCCAGTCGATGGAGGACCGGGGCTTCTGCCGGACGTTCTGCAGAAACTGCCCCTTTTTAGTGATGATGAACATCCTGAAAGACCGGAAAATGACGATGATCTGCGATGCCGGCTGCTCGATACTGGCGATGAACCGCCCGTACGAACTGGGTGTGGCAAGTTACGGGATGGGGGCGAGTATCGCTGTAGCCGCACGGAGCACGAAGCTTGCCCTGATCGGGGATTATGCCCTGCTCCATTCGGGACTGAACGCGCTCATCGATGTGTATGAGAAGCGGCTCCCGCTCCTCTGCATCGTACTGAAAAACGACTGTGCCGCAATGACCGGCAGACAACCTGCTTATGACCCCCTCCCGTACCTGCGATGGGCGGACCCGGTGGTCTGTCGGGCTGATGATGGAACGATACTGGAACGCGAGCTCGTGGTAATAGACAGGCCGCGGACGCTTGTAGTTGAGGGATTATGTCCGGAGGGAAACAGTCATGAAACCATTGCATATTGAAATCTGTGATGTAACCTTGCGGGACGGGGAGCAGACGCCGGGCGTCTCGTTTTCCTGCCAGGAGAAGGTGGAGATTGCGACCATGCTGGACGGGATCGGCATCGAGGTCATTGAGGCTGGTTTTCCTGCTGTGTCCGCAAATGAGAAACAGTGCGTGAAAGTGATCGCAAACCTCGGACTCGATGCCCGCATCTGCGGTTTCTCCCGGGCCCGGGAAGGGGATATCCAGACGGCAATCGACTGCGATGTCGATATGGTGAGCATCTTTATCCCGACGTCCGAGCTTCATGTCCGGCTCAAGTTCAAAAAGCTCCGGCAGGAAGTGCTCGAAGACTCCCTGAAGATGATCGATTATGCCCGGGACCATGGTGTTCAGGTCCGGTTTGCCGCGGAGGATGCATCGCGCACCGATCTTCCCTTCCTCAAAGAGGTCTATCGCAGTGCAGCGGAACATGGAGCAGTCCTTCTCAGTTTTGCCGATACCGTGGGCTGCCTCATTCCCTCCGATATGCAGCGGATCATGACCGAACTCATCGCTTCAGTCGACCGTCCCTTCTGTGCCCATTGCCATAACGACATGGGGTGTGCGGTAGCAAACACCATCACCGCTGCCGAGGCCGGAGCGTTCCAGCTTCACACCACAGTAAACGGGATCGGGGAGCGGGCAGGGAACGCATCACTGGAAGAATTGCTCATCGCCCTGAGGATGAAGAAGGGCATCGACCGGTACGACCTCTCTTACCTGACACAGCTATCGCATCTGGTCGAGAAATATTCCGGCATCACCCTGCCCCGCAATAAGCCGGTCACCGGTGAACTCGCGTTCTCACATGAGAGCGGGATACATATTGCAGCCATCCTTGAAGACCCCTCGACCTATGAGTACTTCCCTCCTGACCTTGTAGGAGGTGAACGGCATTTCATTCTCGGGAAGCATACCGGGAAAAAGGCGCTTGAGTACGTAGTAGTATCCATGGGATGTGAACTCTCGGAAAAACAGGTCTGCCGGGTGCTCGACCTTGTCAAGGACTATTCCGAACACAAGTGTCATATCACCCCTGAGGTGCTCCGGAAACTGATCCGCAAGGTAAAGGAGACTCCTCCATGAGCACATTGTCTGAACGGATCCTCGGTGCATCCGCCGGGGAGTATGTAGAACGGAAGGTTGACCGGGCCTATGTCCATGACGGGACCGGCGTACTGACGCTTGAAATGTGGAAACAGATGGGTGCGGAACTGTTGAGTGACCTTCCGCAGCTCTATGTCCTCTTCGATCACATTGTTCCCGCGAACAACTCGACAACAGCCACACTCCAGCACGAACTCCGTGAGTTTGCCTGCGGGTCATTTCTGCATTTCTCCGATATCGGTGGGGGGATCTGCCACCAGCTGATGAGTGAAGGGGTTGTCCTTCCCGGTGAAGTGGTGGTGGGGGCAGACTCGCACAGCTGCACGCTTGGCGCATTCGGGGCATTTGCCACCGGTGTCGGCGCAACGGATATGGCGGCGATCTGGCTTACCGGTGAGACCTGGTTCCGGGTGCCGGACTCGATCGGGATCCATCTATCTGGGTCCTTGAGGGGTGGGGCGGAGGCAAAGGACCTCGCACTCTCCTACGTGAGCAGGCTTACGATGGATGGAGGCACCTACTGCGCTCTCGAGTTTATCGGGGACGGGGTAAAGACCCTCCCGATGGATGACCGGCTTACGCTCTGCAACCTGTCGGTGGAGACGGGTGCAAAGACCGGGATGTTCTATGCCGATGATGTAACCGTGAGATATCTTGCTGCAGCAGGGCAGAAGGTCAGACCGCAGGTACCGGAACCCTGCACCTACAGCCGTGAACTGGAGTTCGACCTTGCCGAAATCGTCCCACTGGTTGCGGTCTCCCCCCGGGTGGATAAGGTAAAACCCGTGCAGGACCTTGCTGGGCTGTCCCTTGATCAGGTCTTTATCGGCACCTGCACGAACGGGCGGTACTCTGACATTGCCCGTTTTGCGAAGATTGTGAAGGGCAAAAAAGTTGCGGTGAGGACGATCGTTGTCCCGGCATCACGAGCTGTTCTTGCTGAAGCGATCCGAACCGGCGTGCTTGGGGATCTTGTCGGGGCGGGCTGCACGATCGGTTCACCAGGTTGCGGCCCCTGTCTCGGGGCCCATATGGGCGTGCTGGGTGAGGGAGAGGTCTGTCTCTCGACGGCAAACCGGAATTTCAAAAACCGTATGGGTGTTGGCGGGGAGATCTACCTCTCCTCCGTGGCAACAGCGGCTGCAAGCGCCTTGGCCGGAGAGATCACGGAACCGGAGGTGGACTAAATGTGGGGCGCTGGTCATGCGGTCTGTCTCGGGCCGGATATTGATACCGATATGGTCATTGCTGGGCGGTATCTCCGGACCAAGGACCACAGCGTCTGGGTCTCCCATGTTTTTGAGGACCTCGACCCCGCTCTTGCTGGGCAGTTGAACGGCGCTGTTATCGTGGCAGGGAAGAACTTCGGCTGCGGATCATCGCGGGAACAGGCTGCAATAGCGCTCAGGGAAGCCGGGGTTGCTGCAGTCATTGCACCGTCGTTTGCCCGGATCTTTTTCCGGAATGCCATCAATGTGGGACTCCCCGTCATTGAATGCACCATCTCCTGCATAGAAGGAGAGAAAGTGCGGTTCGACCTTGCCGCTGGCTGGGTGGAGGCGGCCGGCAATCACTACCCCATCCGGCCGCTCTCCCCACGGATGAGGGAGATCCTTACTACGGGCGGGCTGGTGAACTACTGGAGGGGACACCGATGATCTTTCCCGAACACTGCAAGCACGTGGGCCATGCCTTCACAAAGCCCTGTGATGACAAGGTCTACTTCTTGAGCCGCTGGCTTCTGCGGGACACGCCCGGGGGACACGAGGTGCTTGAAGTGACCCTGGACCAGACAAAAAAGGATATGATGCAGACAATCCTCTCGTCCCGGGTGCTTGCGCAGGAGAACGAGGTGTACCATTACCCTGAAAAAGTGAATATCCACAACCGCACACTGCTCGTAGAATTGGCCCTTGACACGGGACATCGGTGCACGATCTTCACTGGTCATGACGAGCACCAGACCTTTGTCCTTGATCCGGACCTCTCGGTTTTCCTTAGGATCCATGTGTATGACGTGAGCCCGCCCCGGCCCAGTCTCTCGTCCTGTATCCGCGAACTCGAGAATGCCGGGCTCTTCGGGGATCTGTCCGTGAAGTTCTGCCATCATATCAGGGACATCACTGAAGTGCATGCGGACGTGTACCCTTGTCGGGCAGCAGGGTTTGAAAGGACACTTGACGCTGATTTTATGCAGGGTGGCGAGCAGGTTGCCGGCTGCCTGACTGCATCCCAGTTCTATACAGAATGTTACGGCACGGATTTCCGTCTCATCAACATCTGTCCCCTCGAATGTGTCCGGGAGGAACCTTTCATTACCCGCTGCTGCCGGAAAGAACGGGAAGGTATCGGTTCGTGGAACGGACAGAGCGGTACCGTGGTTCACTGGGGCGCCGATCCGGTGAAAATATATGAAGCGGTCAGGGGGATGGTCACCCGCTGGAGATCCCAATGACAAAGATTGCGATTGTGGAAGGGGACGGGATAGGCCATGAGGTGATTCCGGTCGCACGCCGCATACTGGAACTGCTGCATCCCGAGTACGAGTATTTCGAGGTCGATGTCGGGTACGGCAGGTGGGAACGGACCGGCTGTCCCTGCACGGACCCGGATATTGCGGAACTGAAAACAGCAGACGCGATCCTGTTCGGTGCAAT
>PMKW01000177.1:17775-18185 GCA_003157895.1 Methanoregula sp.
GGAATTGAAGAGCTGACTGCCGACCGTGCCACCACGCTCCGGATCATCAGCCGGAAAGGGAGCGAGCGGATAGTCCGTAAGGGGATCGATCTCGCATGGCAGAGGAACGGACACCTGACCATCGGGCATAAGGCAAACGTCATCAAGTCGGACGTCTTTTTCCGTGACATCTGCCTTGCCGAAGCAAAAGCGGCCGGGGTTCCCTTTAACGACAAGTTCATCGATGCACTCTCGCTTGACCTCCTTCAGCACCCGGAGAACTACGATGTAGTGGTGACAACGAACATGTTCGGGGACATCCTTTCCGATGTTGCGGCATATCTCGTTGGAGGTCTCGGCCTTGTCCCGAGTGCCAATATTGGCGACCGCTATGCACTCTTTGAGCCGGTGCATGGCAGTGCCCCGGATAT
>PMKW01000139.1:0-2799 GCA_003157895.1 Methanoregula sp.
ATCAGGACTGCCGCGGTCTCGAAGTACTGCTCCTGGACGAGGCCCAGCATCGCTGCAACGCTGTACCCGTAGGCTGCACTCGTGCCGACCGCGATCAGCGTATCCATGCTCGCGGTCCGGTTCTTCAGGGCGCTCCATGCCCCGAGGTAGAAGCTCTTCCCGGCAATGAACTGGACCGGGGTCGCGAGCAGGAAGAGGACGAGCATCCGGTAGGGCAGGTCCATGAAGACCATACCCACCAAAAGCGCCGGGATGGCGAAGACCGCGCTGAAGACGAGGAAGAACTTCAGGCCTGCAATCTCCTTCTCCCGCACGAGCCGCTCGGTGTCCGGGTCGGTGCCGATCTTCGACGGGTACCCTTTGGAGGTGATGAGGGCAACGAGCTTCTGCTCGTTGGTCTGCGACTCGTCGTACTCCACCCGGGCCTTCCGCGAGGCATAGTTCACGTTGACACTGACCACGCCGGGCGCCTTTTTGAGCGCCCGGGTGATGAGTGTGGAGCAGGAGGCGCAGTGCATCCCCTCGACGTTTATCTCGACTTTTTTCACCATGGTTAAAATCCTCCCAGGACCGTCCCCGCTTTCGGCCCGTAGATGAAAATTACCGTCAGGGTAAGGTCGATTGCCAGCGCAAGGATGATGAAACTGATCCCGTCCATCTTCACCATCGCGGGAGTCATGTTCCCGTGCTCCTTGTACAGCATGTAGCTGAACGCAACGAGGATCACTGCCTCGATACCGGTAAGGATGAAGAGGAACGGGACCAGGTGATCGAAGACCATCATTACGGAGAGCATCGCGCCCATCGTGCCTGCCATCAGGCCGCCCATGATCCCTTCCATAACACCCATCACCCCGCAGTAACGGCCGGTGAAATACCCAAAGCCGATACCGATTGCCATCCCGACCAGGCTGCCGACAAACATCCCGTTGGTTGCACCGGCAAACGCACCGATCAGGAAACCCCCCGCCATGCCAAACGTCATCCCGGTCATCATCCCGCACATACACGAGAAGCTCTTCCGGAACGCGTACGCGTGGCAGTAGGCAAAGAGGAGGGCAACGATGGAGACCGCGGTAAGGAGCGTGACGCTCCAGTACGCTGCAAGGAACCCGGGGATACGGCTGAAAACAGCCGCATACAGGAGGGCCTGTGCGGCAAGGACGATAACGAGAGCGCTGGCCGAATATTTCACCAGCCGGTTCTCGGTCTCAAAACCATCCCTGCCGCTCATGACGGACCTGATGAAATCGAGCCCGCGGTGGATCGATCCGGCCTCGAACCCTTCCTCTGCCTCCTCGCCGGGGAGCAGGGTCTGGTACCCCTTTGCCATGAGCGCACTCCGGATCTCTCCAAGCTGCCCGTCAGATCTGCAGGCAAGGAGGATCCGGTTGTTCGCCGTATCGAACTCCCTGATGCAGGCTCCCTCATATTTCAGGACGGTGCGTTCGATGATCTTCCCGCAGGAGTCGCAGTGCATGCCATGGAGGAGGAGGTGGGCAACGACTGCTGTGCCGTCCCCTTCCTGCTCCGGCGTTCCGGCCGGGATCCGGCCCGTCTCCCGGTTCTGGTTGTGTGTTTTCATGGTTTCAGACCTGATCGTCCCCCGTGCGGGTTCAGACGGAGAAGCCCTCTTTGCGTATCGCATTCTTGATCTTCTCAAGGGTCTCGTCCGAATCGTACGTAACCTTAACCGCACCGGTCGTGTAGTCGGCCGATAGTACCTGTGCGCCGGAAATCTCGCTGACAGCATCTTCAATGAGCATGTTGCAGGCCCTGCAGTGCATTCCTGAAACCTTCAGTGTTGTTTCCATGGTAAGACTCCTTTGTGCTATTGTATTCTTTTGAGCAGGTAACCGTTGTGAATGCCATATAAAACGTGTTCTCACCGATTCATCTCCGCATGAAATAACCGGGAGAGGTACCTGTGAGAAGAGGTTTAATAACCCCTGCACGATGCTTGGAGTGCCAGGCAGCGGGAACCACCAGGACCCGTGGCCGGCTCCTCCAAAGGTAAAACATCAGGCAAGCGAAGATGAAAACGCCTTTTTTCATGCTCACCGGGTTCCTCATCGTTACCNNGTAATATACGGATCATACCGTTTTATTTTCAGAAACTTTCGTTCCGGATGGAGAGAAAGGAGCAAAACATCATGACAGCAAAACAGCCTGATGAGCACATAATCGAAGCTATCGGCAGGTCCCGGATCGTGATCCGGGACGGCGTCATCGTCGAGATCGGCGAAGCACGGGTCAGGGAATGCCCGCTCGCTAAGCGGTTCGCATACCCTGTCCCCAAAATCACACAGGAGAATGTCCGGGCCAATATCGAGCACCGGATGAAGGCGTTTGGCATGTGCACCCCCGACCGGGATGTCCTTGACAAAAAGGAGTTCGTGGGGTTCGGTGCAACCGAACTGCTCGGGTTTGCATCCAAGGTGGGACTGATCGATGCGGCGGTCCTTGCCTGCGACGGCGCGGGCACGGTTATCGTCAAAGACCCTGCCCTGATCCAGGGTGTCGGGGGAAGGATGTCGGGGCTTGTTTCCACGAGCCCGATCAACAAGGTTATCCGGCGCATCGAGAAATACGGTGGCATTGTCGTTGACAAGGAGCATGCGTCCCTCGACCAGTTCGCGGGCGTGAAGTGGGCCTACGAGGTGGGGTATACCAGGGTCGCCGTTACCGTGGCACGTCCCGAAGTTGCGGAGAAGATCCGGAAGGCTTATCCCGAGGCCATCATCTTTGGCGTCCACGTTACCGGTCTCACCCGCGAGGAAGCAGAGTCAATGGTGGCAT
>PMKW01000139.1:2899-5467 GCA_003157895.1 Methanoregula sp.
CTCTATAGAAATCATTTGATATTAATTATGACGCTCTCGGGGGCTCTGCCCCCGCCGCTATGGCATCCCCCGATTGCGATTGTGCCGTATTACTTGTACGCAATCGTGGAGAAATTTCCCGTTCAGGGAATGCCGGGGCATCGCAATGCGCCCCCGCCCCCAATGGGGGGCAGGGTTGGCGCAAGGAGGGGGATCATCACTTGAAAAGAGGATTTTTACAGAGCAATTTTTTTTATTTTGAACGGCATCCCCGGGACAATTCAGCGTTTTTTCATTGTGAGATTTGTTTCAATTTTTTTCCGGTAGGTATCCAGATCCATGAAGCAGTCCCGCACCCGGCAACTGGAGCAGGGGCAGCGGGCATTCCGTCTTAACCGCATCCGCTCATCTGTCAACTCCTCTTCAGGGGGTGTTGCTTTATCCGGATTGGATCTCTTTGTTACCATAACACACCTTCACGGTCAATTCCGGTGCACGATTCATTCGCCGCCAGACTTGTCCTTTCATTGCGTCCCGTACTACCATTTTTGTTCCGGTACATCCGGATGATGGTAAGAAACCTATTCTCATATGGCAGGAGAGCCCGGGGGGCTCCGTACAGGGAATACTGATATTAATCACAGCGGCTTATCGGTGATGGTAATCCCGGCGGCAACCATACGCTCGCGGATCAGGTCGGCAACCTCGAACTGTTTCTTTGCACGGAGCTCTTCCCGGATCTCGTGCAGGACGCTTAAGGGTGCGCTGGTCTCCTGCAGGAAATTGATCCCGAGGATCTCCCCGTACTCCCGCAATGCACTGATATCCCCGTTCGCTGCCAGACGCTGGATTGCCGCGAGAGCCATGGGTGTGTTGAGGTCGGCCTCCATGGCATCGGTAAACGCTTTCCTGCCTTCCTCATNNTACCGGAGCACATCCTTATTCCAGGTCTTCAGGGCGTCCCGGATGGTGATGAAGTTCCCGAGGGACTTGGACATCTTCTCGCCTTTCACGGTCAAAAATCCCGTGTGCATCCAGTACTTCACCATCGGGTGCTTTCCCTCTAAAGACTCCATCTGGGCAATCTCCGCCTCGTGATGGGGGAAGATCAGGTCGAGGCCGCCGCCATGGATGTCGTACTGTTGCCCGAAATATTTCTCAGAGATGGCCGTATCTTCGATGTGCCACCCGGGCCGGCCCCGGCCCCACGGGGAGTCCCAGGTATATTCTCCGTACTCCCCCGCCTTCCAGAGCGCGAAATCGTTCGGGTTGTGTTTTGTCTCATCCGTCACGCGGCTGATACGTTTTGCCCGCTCCTGCCCGGAGAGTTCCCCGTTGCCGTCAAACGTGTCCAGGTTGAAGTACACCCCATTCTCCGTTACATACGCAACACCGCGGTCGAGGAGACGCCTCACCTGGTCGATGATCTCCGGTATATGCGTTGTTGCCCGGGCATAGTAGCTGACCGCATCGATGCCAAGGCTGTGCATGTCAAAAAGGTATTCTGTCTCGAACTTCCGGGCAAGGGCCGACTGGGAAACGCCCTCTTCTTTTGCACGGTTGATGATCTTGTCGTCCACATCCGTGATATTCTGGAGATAGAAGACCTCTTTTCCCGTTGACCTGAGGTACTTTACCAGCACATCGAAGGCAACATAGGTCCGGGCGTGCCCGAGGTGGGAGTAATCATAGACCGTGGGCCCGCAGACAAAAAGGTAAACCCGGTCCGGGTGGAGTGTCAATAACGGTTTAACGGTTCTTCTCAGGGTGCTGTACAGGTCCATGAGGTATCGCTCCTTGTTACATACGCCGGCGGAGGGAGTCGAACCCCCAGACATCCGCTTTGCAGGCGAAGGCATTAAACCGTTCTGCCACACCGGCCCTGGTACGGATAGTGCAGGCACCTGTCTGCTGTGGATCGCTTCACGGGAACGTGATCCTGCCTGACTGCTGCCAGAGGAATGCTGAAGTGACATGCCTCCGGGGGGTGTGCCGGGGGCTCGCTGAGGAATATCGGCGGGAATTTTTTGCCGCAATCACTCCATTTCCTGCACATAACAACTCATTCAGCTCATTAAATACCTTACATATCGGCAGAATTTGTCACAATCGGAACCCTGGTCCGGCTCCGTTATGACCCGTCCGGGTAACCATATGCGGGCTTATTTAAAAAAAATAACTGCTCTGGAGAAAAATTTTTTTCAAGGGGTGATCTCCCTCCTTGCGCCAACCCCGCCCCCCGTTGGGGCGGGGGCGCATTGCGATGCCCCGGCATGAGCTGAACTGAAAATTTCTCCACGAATTTCTCCACGATTGCGTACAGGTAATACGGTTCAATCGCAATCGGGGGATGCCATAGTGGCGGGGGCAGAGCCCAAAAGAGCGTCATAATTAACATCAGATGATTTCTGCAAGGCGGAAATAACCATAATAGCATGGGTGTTCCGGGGGAATCTCATTGCCGGTAAACAAGGTACGACGAGAGATCGCCGCTACCCCCATATTTTTATAACACTATGGTAAACATGTAGTAACCAACATCACAATTGTGAACATGATGCCAATACAGTCCGGAACGGGAACAGGAAA
>PMKW01000201.1 GCA_003157895.1 Methanoregula sp.
CGTGTCCAGTTCCGTGCAGTCGTTATTGTGGGTAACCGCAACGGCTACATCGGCTTTGGTCAGGGTAAGGATGTTCAGGTCGGTGATGCGATCAAGAAAGCCATTGTCAAGGCCAAAATGAATTTGATCAAGGTACAGCGCGGCTGCGGCAGCTGGGAATGCGGGTGCGATGTCTCGCACTCTATCCCCATGCAGGTCGAGGGAACCGCTGGCAGTGTCAGGGTCACACTCAAACCGGCGCCGCAGGGCATTGGGCTTGTCACTGGGGATATCAGCAAGAAAGTGCTCGAGCTTGCCGGCATCAAGGATGTGTGGACCTTTGCACGGGGACAGACCCGGACAACCATCAACTTCGCCAAGGCGACATTCAACGCCCTCAACGAAACTAACATGATCAGAACAGGGAGGTCCTAGTAAATGTACGCAGTTGTACAGGTCCGCGGTGTTGTAAAAACCCGCCAGGACATCAGGGACACCTTGAAGATGCTGCGCCTTCACCACATCAACCACTGCGTCCTCATCCCGGACTCACCCCAGAACCTGGGAATGATCCGCAAAGTAAAGGACTATGTGGCGTTTGGGGAAGTTGATGCACCAACAGTGGAGACGCTGTTGCAGACGCGCGGCAGGGTCATCGGCGATTCGCCACTGACCGATGAGTACATCAAATCCAATTCGTCCTATGCGACCATCGGAGAGTTTGCAAAGGCACTTGCGAGCGGTGAAACAAAACTGCGCGATATCCCCGGGCTCAAGCCGGTACTGCGCCTTCACCCCCCGCGCAAGGGATACAAAACCACCAAGCGGACGTTCCCCCAGGGTGGAGCGCTTGGCTATTATGGTCAGGAGATCAATACTCTCCTCTATAAGATGAGGTGAAGCAGGATGCCAACAAACAAACGTTCAAAGTACCGCGGATCGCGGACATGCGGCGGCGGCACCCACAAGAACCGGCGCGGTGCAGGAAACCGTGGCGGGAGAGGCAGAGCCGGCATCAACGCCCACCACTTTGTCAAATGGTACAAGGAAATGGGCGGGCCGGTCTTTGGTAAAAACGGGTTCTGTAACCAGATTGCAACCGTTGTAACGGCCATCGATGTCGGTTCACTGGACCAGATCGTCCCCTCGCTTCTGGCTCAGGGTATCGCAAAGCAGGAAGGAGATACTGTCGTAATCAATGCGGCTGACATGGGTATTATGAAGGTGCTCGGCAGCGGGAAGGTCACGAAAAAGATCAACATATCTGCATCTGCGTTCTCTGAAACTGCGAAGGCAAAGATCGAGAAAATGGGCGGGAAGGCGCTAGTAGCCTGATTCGCATCCAATATTTTTTGGTGAAACCATGGGAAACCTGCTGGATCGAATGGAACCCCTGCTTGCTGCCATGCCGGCAGTCAAGACCCCTGAGGGCCATGTCCATTTCAAGAATAAACTGCTCTGGACTCTTGCGATACTGATTCTGTATTTTGCCCTGACGAATATACCCCTCTTTGGACTCGCGCCCTCAAATCAGGATTTGTTTGCCGCCTATCGAGCACTCCTCGCCGGTGCAAGTGGTTCAATCATTCAATTAGGTATCGGGCCTATCGTCACGGCATCCATCGTGCTTCAGCTCTTAAAAGGTGCAGATATCCTCCATATTGATACCAGCGAGACGCGCGGACAGGTCATGTACATGGGATTGCAGAAGATCCTCATCCTGGTCATGATCGTGGTCGAAGCAGCCCCGAATCTTATCGGGGGATACATGGTACCTGATCCGATCATCGCCAGCACGTTCTTTGGCGGGAACCTGTTTGCGGTATCATTCATTATCTTCCTCCAGATCTGTATCGGTGGTGTCCTGATCTTCTTCATGGATGAAGTGGTCACGAAATGGGGTATCGGTTCAGGTGTCGGTCTCTTTATTATAGCCGGGATATCCCAAGCGCTTGTCAGCGGGTTCATTAACTGGTCAAAAGTCACTGACCAGTACCCGACAGGATTTTTCCCGCGTCTGATTGCCATCGGGCTTGACAACGGTAATTACCTGACATACTTCGGCACGAACATTCTCGCGTTTATTACGACCATTCTTATATTTTTAGTCATCGTCTATGTTGAATCGACCAGAATTGAGATCCCGCTCGCTCATGCGCAGGTGCGTGGCGCGCGTACGCGGTTCCCCGTCAAACTGATCTATGCCAGTGTCCTGCCGATGATCCTTGTCCGTGTGCTGCAGGCAAACATCCAGATGCTGGGCATGTTCCTCTCGAATATCGGCATCACGGTCCTGGGAAAATTCAGTGGGTCTACGCCTCAGGATGGTATCATGTATTTCCTCGCCCCGATAAACGGGCCCACGCAATGGATGTGGTGGATGAACGACCTTGGCCACGCACCATGGGAGGTTCTTTTACGTCTGGGAATAGATACCACATTCATGGTAGTCGGTGGTGCGATCTTTGCCCTGTTCTGGATCAAGACTGCCGGGCTCGACTCAAAGGATGTCGCCAGACAGATCCAGTTATCCGGCATGTCCATTCCCGGCTACCGCAGGAACCCGCAGGTACTGGAAAAGTACCTTGACCGGTACATCCCCCGTGTCACGGTGATCGGTGGTGTCTTCATAGGTATACTCAGTGTTGTTGCAAACCTCTTTGGTGTCATCGGATCCGTGAGTGGGACCGGGCTCCTTCTGACGGTCAGTATCACCTACCGGCTCTATGAGGAGATTGCAAGCCAGCAGATCATGGAGATGTACCCTTTCATGCGGACGTTCTTTGGCAAGGAGTAAACTTTCTGGAAGGATGCTGATGGTGGGAAAAAAGGTCATTATCACCGGTGTACCGGGCGTTGGCAAGACGACAGTAGTCAACGAGGCACTGAAAAGACTTAAGGAAGAGGGTATCGAGTACCAGTCGATCAACTTCGGCTCGTTCATGTTCGATGTTGCAAAGAACGAGAATATTGTTCAGGACCGGGATCAGATGCGGACGCTCGACCGCGCTGTGCAGAAACAACTGCAGCAGCGTGCAGGCCAAGCCATAGCCAAGATCTCGGGCAATGTCCTGATAGATACCCATGCTTCCGTGAAGACCCCGAAA
>PMKW01000142.1 GCA_003157895.1 Methanoregula sp.
TTGAGAGAGAATTCTTGCCGGCTCTCATCGTATCAGAAATTTTTCTCCGATCTTCTTACCGTACCATTCCCTGATATTTCCCCAGGGACACCACCTCACTCTGCGGTTTCGGTGGGTCATACCAGTGAGGGGGCTCATACCCTGATCTCTGCTTAAAATGCCCGGTTTGCCAAAAGGGCCATTTTAAGAAAACCCCGTAAAACGCCCGGATTCCATCCGGGGCAATTACAGGGTCTATTCATCCAGAGGACCCAGATATGCCATTTTCATGATCTGGGTCGATTTTCCTTTTTGAGAAAGGGGCTGGACCAAAGGGCGGGGGCCAGGGAAAAAGACCCGCCAAAACGCAATAGGGTGCTATAGAACGCATTATATGCGCTTCATTTTGGGCTTATTTCAGGGAATGGGGGACCCAATAGGGCCAGTTCTTCACCGGAAAAGGGGTTTTACGACGGTGTCGAGAGGCACAGGAAATTCCATGCAGTATGAGGGGGAGGCCCGGGATTTTCAGAAAAATCTTTGGCAAACAAAAATCTTTCCGGATTTTTTGAGACCGGGATTTTCTCGAAAAAATTTCAAAAAATTTCAAAGTTTTTTTAGGAAATTCTCTCAAAAAAATTTCAGAAAGATTCCGGCAGAGCGAAATTCTAAAAAAATCCGGCCCGGAAAAACTCACACCCTAAACGCGACACCGGTAAATTCCGCAACCGGCCGTTCACCCTCTTGCACCATGACGCGATACGTGTCGCAGGTACCATTATCCGCAACCCGCCGGGCAACCGCGACCAGTTTTCCTTTTGCCGGCGCGATGTACTGGATACTCACTGAGACGGCGACCCGGTGTGTCCTGCAGCAGTTGGCCGCAATCCCGAAGGCCTGGTCAGCGAGCGAGAAAATGGCCCCGCCATGGGCAACGCCGCCCGGGTTCATCTTACCGGCACAGTCCATGGTGACGCAGGAATATCCTTCCGATGCCTCGAGGATTTCCATCTGGAGGAGTCGTGCAAACTCACTGGCATTAAATATCCTGATCTGCTCCTCGATTACTTTCGGATCCGGTGCAACAGGATGACGGGTCATAAGTTTGTTCGCACGCAACCGGGTGAATGTCCCGTCATTTGTATTTCTTCTGCGTATATGAGTATTTCCCACTCTCGCCGCCGTCGGCAACAATGTAAACCCATTCGTAGAGCGACCGGAATGTACCGAACTTCTGGTAACGGCGCATGGAGAAACCGACCTTGAGCCGGTTGTCGAAATAGATGCTCCCCTCATCTTTCAGCCGCATCGCAATCTCGAGGTCGTCACCCGCATCAATGCAGCGGTACATACCGGCCTTGGTAAAAGCTTCCTTGCGGAATGCAGTATTACATCCGAGTGTATAATAGAAGATCCTGCTGTAATACCCTATTCTTGAAAAGGTGTTCGCAAGGAAGAGCGAGAACTGGTTGCCGATCCCTTCTTCGATCGGGTAGACCGGGCCGTAGATCTGCACAACACCGGGCTTTTTGAAATCTTCCGCGATCCGCCCGATCCAGGAAGACGGGAGGATGCAATCGGCATCCGTGGTTGCAATGATCTCCCCTTTTGCCGCCATCACACCATCGTTCCTCGCCCCGCCGACTTTTTTACTGGTCTGGACAAAGACCTGGTCTGCATATTTTTTTGCAATCCCGCAGGTATCATCCTCTGACCCGCCATCGACAACGATGATCTCGTACTTGCTCCGCGGGAGGGTCTGGTGGGAGAGAGAGACGAGACACTGGGCGATATTCTCTTCTTCATTGAAGGTCGGGATGATAACCGATATCATGGCGTTATGGTCTCCGTATACAAAAATTGGGCTGGATGAGTGATAAGGATACTGCACCAGAGGATTATTCCCGCGGGTATGACTTCACAAAGTCCATAACACTCCGGATGCAGCCGTCCATATTCAGGTACTCGAACTGGGCGAACCGGCCCATGAGCGGGATCTCCTGCGACCGGCAGAATTCTTTTATTGTAGCGATGTTCTTCTGGTATCCGAGATCATAGACCACGTAGGCAAAGGGCTGGCGTTCCACCGATGAAAAGACGACCTGGTCCGGTGAACAGATCTCCATCGATTCCAGCATCTGCAGGACTTCACCGATGAGTTCACGGTCAGGGGTGTTGCTCATCTCATCACCCGGCTGGTACGTGATCTCTGCAAGGATAGCACCGCAGCCTTCAGGAGCGGTGTGCCGGCTGAAATTAGAGGGGAAGGAGAGCCGGTTTGTTTTTCCCAGTGCTTTATCGGGGATATACATCCATGAGATCGCGGGAAGCGGTCCCCGGATACCGATATTAACGCAGATCAGGGAATTGTAAACAAGTGCATGGCTGGCCTTTGTAACCTTCCCTGGTACCTTATCAAGGCAGGGGAGCAGGTGCTGGACCGGTATCGTGCAGACAACGCGGTCGGCAGTGATGGTCTCCCTGCCGTTACTGATACGCCACTTCTGAGAATCTTTCCGGAGTGACGTTACCCGGAACCCGGTCCTGATGAAGGGAAGTACCGGCTCTGCGATAGCCGTCACCAGCTGCATAATGCCGCCATCAAGCGGGTAGGAGAAGACAGCCTGGTGCGTGTAACCTTCGGTCTCGATCCCGATGCCAGATTTTATGATATCCTCTACCGGGGGACGGGGGATGCGGCCGTCAACCCAGTGAAGGGACATCTTCTCCGCAGGATATTTCCAGATCTTCTCGTTATACGGCAGCATGTAACATTCGGCAATGCCCGGGCCGAACGTATAATAGATCCAGTCCCGGAAATTTTCCGGCGGGTGGACTTCACCTTTTTCAACAGCAATCAGGGTTTTAATAAAACCATTGATGCAGAAAAAGCGATCCTCCGCCGGTAATTCATACAGGCCGTTCTCGAACGGGTACTTCACATATCTCCCTTTATAGAAGATCTTCGTATTGCGGTTATTGCGCTGCTCGTTCTTTTCGATCATCCTGCGCATAAAAGAGAGGACTTCCTCATCCTTGGAAAAAATGATATGGGAACCCCCGGTATCAAAGGTGAATCCCCTGTCCGTCCGGGAGCGGCAGAGCCCGCCGATCTGCGGCTCCGCCTCAAGGATAATGACCTTTTCCCCCCGGTCATAGAGGAGGCGGGCAAGAGTCAGGCCGGAGAGGCCTCCGCCGAGTATTGCAGTCGTCACTGTTTACAGGTTGAGCGGCCTAATTTATATGCATAGGGGTAAACCGGGTAAGGTTACCCTGAATAGGTCGGAATTGCTGTCGCGAGGGTAGGTGCACACACGCTCTTGTTGCATGCGAGACCGACCGGACAGGAATTGCCGCAGGCACCGCAGTTCTGCGCATCGTACATCAGGTCATGACATCCGTCAGTACAGCTTGTTTCATCATCCGTACATCCCACCATGCAGATACCCTGCACGCAGGTCTGCGAAGAACTGCAGGGTACTCCGCAGGCACCGCAGTTGCTTTGGTCTGTCATAATATCCGTACAACTGTTGTCACAGGCACGGCGGTCGGACGGACAGACAACAGCTTTTGTGGGAGCCGGGGAGGTAATGGGTGTTCCCGTTATGGTAGCAATACCTGTGGTTATTACCATGGTCGGGGTCGTTTCCGGCAGGGGGGTGGCTATCGTCACGTATGAAGTGGCGACGGGTGTTATCCGGGGCGTGACTGCCGGTGATAAAAAGGGAAAAGTCCTGACAATACCGGATGCCTGCAGGAAATAGAGCGCTGCAAGGATCACGATAATGGCGACAACAGCGATTGTAATGATCCTGAATGATTTTTTAGAGCCGGGGGGTGCAACAGGCAACACCAGACCTGGTGACGGGGTTGCACTCCTCACGGACTGGACGACACGCGGGTCCAGCGGGTTACCGCAGTTCGTGCAGAATTTCACTGCATCATCATTCGTGTTACCGCACCGGGGGCATAGCTGCACCATATTCTTCCTGATTCTGGTTGTCTCTTCCGGATTTATTAATCCTCTGGTTGTGTTCCTCTGACGTTGGAGCCGGTCCCTGAATTGATTATCAGAATCCCAGGCAGTATCAGCATAAACCTGCCCGCACGGATGTCAGGAAAGAAAAAAGATTTATTTCGAGATATACCAGCCGGTCTGGGTCTCGTCAAGGATCTTGTCCGCAGTCTTCCTGGTGAGCAGGCTGACGATAATCATTGCAAGGACTGATATGATGAAAGCATAAGCAGAGAAGTGCAGCGGGATGGCGGCAAAGTCAATACCCATTGCCTGGATCTTGAAGTAATTGAGGAACCCGAAGATGAGAGCTGCGAGAAGACCGAGGGTCATGCTGGCAAGCGCTCCTTCACGGGTGGCACCGCGCCAGTACAGGCCGGCAAGGAGAGGAACAGCGAATGTGCCGAGCATGGTACCGATCCCCATCCAGATGAGGATGGCGAGCATCTCTGGCGGGTTGATCGCAAGGATCATAGTGCCGATGGCTGAGAGAACGACCACAACTTTCGAGAGCAGAAGGACGCTCTTGTCATCCGCATCCGGCTTTAAAACCTTTTTGTAGATATCCCACGAGAACATCGCGCCGATAGTCAGCATCAGCCGGTCGGTCGTGGACATGACAGCTGCAAGGACAATAACGGCAAAGATTGCCCAGAGAGCCACGGTTGGCAGCGAGTTCTGAATGGCATCAAGGATGACGTAGTCTGTCGGGTTCGCGACACCGGTCCTGGCGGCAAACGCACCTCCCTTGACCATGGCAAGCCCGGCAAACCCTGCAAATTTCAGGAGGAAAATAACAATACCGTATATGACAAAGGCGATCAGCGGCGACCACTTGAAGTACTTCACATCCTTGACCGAGAGCACGTTGTTGATCACGTGCGGTGCGCAGGCAAGCCCGAGGCCGAGAAGGATGGCGAACGAGACCACATACTGAGGTGCGAAGGCCCCGGTCGGGTTCCACGGCATGACGAGGTTCGGGTTGACCGTTGCGATGAACTCGTTGACGGCAGTGAATCCCCCTGCCTTCCAGATGATGATGGGTGCCATGACCAGAACACCAATAATGAGCGTGACCGACTGGACGAGCGAGGCCCATGCCACGGCATACAGACCGCCAATGGCGGTGTAGGCCATGGTGACGAGCGTTGCGATCACGAGCGCCAGCCAGAGCGGGATCCCGAAGAGCCAGATGAGCACCATCGAGATCGCAGTGTACTGTCCGACAAGGTAGATGAGTGAGACGATGATCCCGGCCACGGCAGAGAGGGTGCGGAGTGCAGTCGGGCTCTCGTACCGATGGGCAAGGTAGTCCTGCACGGTGACGTATCCTGCGGTTTTTGCCACGTTATGGAGCTTGACGCCGAAAAAGATGATGCAGATACCGATCGAGAGCGGGACAAAGATCTGCTCCCAGATCGTGGGCCAGCCGGCCTTGTAGCCGAGGCCAGCGACGCCGAGGAGTGACATCCCCGAGCAGACCGTGCCGATCATCAGGAGGACGAAGACCCAGAACCCCAGCTGCCGTCCGGCAACGAGATAGTCTTCTGTATTCTTGATCTTCTTTGAGGCCCAGATACCGATACCGAGCATAGCAAGGAAGTACAGGCCGACAACGACAATGGTGATGTAATCTGCCATTTAATCATGCCCCTTAAAGGTGAGTCCCCAGTAGAGCAGTGCAGCTGTGATGACAAGGACAACGCTTCCCACAGCAATGATGGTGATATCAGGCAATCCAAACATATTATCTCGTAAATCTGCAGCATGCTAACATATAACATAATCGAAATGCAACGAGGTGGTATCGGGGGGAAAAATATATAAATCCAGTTTTTATTGCAAATCTTTCTCATCAGGTATGTATGAAAATATGTTTAAGAGCCCCCGTGTTAACCTATAGCACAGACAATCCTCCCTGTTAGCGGTGATTAAGCATGCTCAGTCTCTCGGGTGTAACCAAGCAGATCGGCGGCCTGACTGCAGTGGACAACGTTGACCTGCAGATGGACGCAGACGAGATCGTGGGACTTGTCGGGCCGAACGGTGCGGGCAAGACCACGCTTCTCAATATCATCTCCGGTATCCTCCCTCCCACGACAGGCAAGGTGACCTTCAACGGGGAGGATATTACCGGTCTGAAGGCGGACAGGATCTGTCACCGGGGAATTGCCAAGACATTCCAGATCGCAAAATCCTTCCCTGACCTGAGTGCCCAGCAGTGCGTCATGATCGGCGTCCTCTTTGGCAACAGGCAGGGTCCGGGGATGCCGGAGGCAAAGAAACAGGCACTTGAGATTCTGTCCAATGTCAATTTTCCGCCGGATAAGGCCGCAAACCTTATCCGGAACCTCAATGTCGTTGAGCTCAAGCGCCTGCAGCTGGCCCGGGCCCTTGCCTGCCGGCCGAAGCTGCTTCTCCTGGACGAACTCACAACCGGTCTCAACCCGAGAGAGAGCAGGGAGGCAGTCAGTCTCATCCGGAATATCCGGGACCAGGGAACATCAATCCTCATCATCGAGCATGTCATGAGCGTTATCATGGGAGTTTCTGACCGGATTGTAGTGCTCGACCATGGCAAGAAGATCGCTGACGGCAGGCCGTACGAAGTCGTGAACAACCAGCGGGTCATCGACACCTATCTCGGGGATATCGACGCATTCTGAATGGGGGAATCTGAAGTCATGCTTACCGTTTCAGGGCTCAGTGTCTTTCATGCAAACCTGCAGGTTGTCTGGGAGCTCTCGTTCCATGTCGATAAAGGCGAACTTGTCACCATGATCGGTCCGAATGGTGCAGGCAAAACGACAACAGTTGAGACGATCGCAGGCCTTAATCGCAATGCGACCGGCTCGATCCTTTTTGATGGTAAAAATATCCTGGGCAGTCACCCGTATGATCTCTTTAAAAAAGGGCTTGCTCTGGTTCCCGAGAAACGGGAGATCTTTCCGGCCATGCCGGTAATTGAGAACCTCCTCCTGGGCGGGACCGGCAATGTAAATCCAAATAAGTCCCTCGACCGTATCTTCCGCCTTTTCCCTATCCTTCAGGAGCGGCGGCGGCAGATGGCAGGAACTCTGTCCGGCGGCGAACAGCAGATG
>PMKW01000166.1 GCA_003157895.1 Methanoregula sp.
AATCGCAGCACACCCGGTCTCGACAACAAGGATATCCCGCTTTATCAGCTCTTTTGCGAGCGTGACATGGCCGTAGTCCTGTTTGATCTTCGGGTTGTTGCAGCCGACAATGCCGACAGCCCCTTTGATCTTCCCGGCAACGATGGCATCGATCAGCGGCTTGTACGTTCCGCCGAGTGCCTTCCGTATCGCTTCTTCCGAAAAGCCCGACATCAGCTGCATCGGCTTGTCCGGGATCCTGACCCGGTCCGGGTTCCGGTTCGCGAAGTTGTCGATCGCAAGCCCGATGATCTCCTTTGCCGTATCAAGGCCGGTCTCCGGCCGGAACTCCTTGTATATGGAGCCCGGGATCTTCGCCTTCCGGCTGGTGGTCACGACTTTTGTGTGGTAACAGCCGGCTGTCTGGGTTACCGCAGGGAAGATGCACTGGTAATCGATCACCATGGCCTCAATTGCCCCGGTCGCAATCACCAGTTCCTGGTCGAAGAAACTGCCGGCAAGGGGGATGCCATGCCGCATGAGGAGTTCGTTCCCGGTACAGCACATCCCGGCAAGGTTGATACCTTTTGCGCCGGCGTCCTTTGCACGTTTCAGGAGGCCCGGATCCTCTGCCGCCTTCACGATCATATCGGAGAGGACCGGGTTATGNNGTCGGGGTCCCAAAGAGGATATCGGAGGCATCGGTTCCCATCATCGAGCCGCCCCACCCGTCGGAAAGAGCCGTTCTCATCGCGTGCAGGAGGATGTTTGCGTAATCCGCATCAACGCCCATATGGATCCGGTGCATTGCCTCCACGACTTCGCGGTCGACACTGCGGGGCATAATTCCCGCCTTCTTCCACGCATCTTTGGTTTTCTGGGGGGCACGCTCGGTCATCTGGATCCTGTTTTTGAGCGTCCCAAACTCTTCGAGCAGCGCCCGGGCAAGCTCGCCGGCGATCTCTTCTTTTTTCCGGCCGGCCGTTTTTATGCCGTACTCCGTTGCGACTACGTGCAGCTTGCCCTCGTCGAGGATCTGGTACCCCTGCGCCCGGCCTTCCGCGGTCGCGAGCATGGCCTCGACGACTTCGCGCCCGTGATCCGAATGGGCGGCAGCGCCGGTGGTAAGATCGTCAAGCAGGTTCCGCGCGACAATGAGGTCGGCATCCGCGCCGCAGGTGCCCCGGGTTGGTTTTTTCCCGAACGGCTCGGTCCGGCAGGGCCCCATGGCACACCGGTTGCAGCAGACGCCGAGATTCCCGAACCCGCACTGCGGCTGCTGGTCGGCAAAACGATCCCAGACGGTTTCGATACCGTCTTCCATGGATTTTACCATAATCTCCTGGTCGGTCTTGTCAAGCGCCCGCTTTTCAGCAATTTTCTTTCCTGCATTTGAATCGTACATTTTTTCCTCCCCCCTTTAGTTCTCCCCTTGTAATTCAGCCAGTTCTGCCATGATTGCCCGGTATGCCCGGATGTTTGCCGGCATCTTTTCCACATCGGTCCCGGTCTCACCCGCTTTGATCAGCCGCAGGGTGAAGTCCCTCCTGCTGGAACGGATCAGCTGGTCTGCGTCACCAAATGTCAGGGCACCGGTCTTGCATGCCTCGGCACAGGCAGGGATGGTCCCGGCCCTCTGCCGCTCGATGCAGTTATCGCATTTCGCATTGACCTCGCGGTCCGTATCCAGCTGATGCACTCTGTTGAACCGGATGATGCCGAACGGGCAGGCCATTGCGCAGACCGCACACCCGATGCACCGTTCGTACCGGACCAGGACAGACCCGGTGCCGTCGTCCCGCACCAGTGCTTCGGTCGGGCAGACCTGCATGCACGGTGCCGGATCGCAGTGCCGGCACCGGTTGGGAAAAGTCAGGTAATGCATTCCAGTCTCCACATAAATCCGCGGCTGCGACCGTTTCTCTTCCAAGACTGCATCGAATAATTTTTTGCTCTTCGCGTGTTCGATCGCACACGCGACCTCGCAGTGCCTGCACCCGATACACAGTTCAGGCGTAACAAAAACCGTTTTCATGCTCCTTGCCACCTCATTCCCGTGCACCCGGGCCGGGAACCGCTTACGCTGATATATCTGATAACACCCTGATTGCAAACAGAAACTATATACGACTTTTTATGTTGCATCTGTACCGGTCTGCGGTTAGGATCGTGAGACCGAAAAGATGTATCTGCAAAAAGAATCATGAGAACATGACCCTGGCGGAAAAACCGTGTGCGCACGGTACGGGAAGGAAGCAATCGGGGGCCGGTCGATCGGGTGTAAGCCATATTCTTGCCCTCAGACCCGGTGAAAAACAATCGGTCGGGGAAAGTTGCTTCTTCGAACGGTTCGATACGACCGACAGATGATCATTTTCCGGGATGACAGGGGGTGCAGTCAACAGAGGTAATTTCAGTCCCAGTTTCCCTGTTTTTCCGGCAGGTCTGTCACAGTTTCTCGGAAAAATGACACTATTGTCCGGGGAAACGGCATTTTTCACCTGCGATCGGCTGCCGGATACCTGTATCGTGCCCGGAGAAAGCGGATTGCTGTACTATTCCGGCGGGGAATTGGCCGGAATATGGGCAGGGGCACATACCACAGAAAAACCCGGGGTCTTTTTGTTTTACTGACAGGGAATTGAACAGGCCCGCTCAACCGGTCTGTTCCTCGGCCCAGCGGAGAACTTCCTGTGCGAGCCGGACTGCTTCATGATACTCTTCCTTTGTTACGGGAGTTGCGGTCCCCGGGTAGCGGGTATCGGAGGCAAAAGACGTGAGCGTGACCGCATCCCACAATGGCAGGGGAATTTCAACTCCCTGATACTCAAGGCCTGACAGGAGGGCATTGATATCATGGGTGTACTGGTAGGGGATTTTTTTGGAAACGAAGACTGCCTTGAGCGCTTTTTCTGCTGCCTGCTGTGCCGGGAAACAGAGGTCTTCGTAGAGAACGCCCGGGGTTCTGGCGGCAGCAAGGGTAAGGGAACTTTTTGCCCGGGCTATCCATCCGGTCGGGTTGTCAGGAGAGCGCTTTTTTCCTTTCATATAAGACCCTGCCTTCCCGCAGCGCGGGGTACAGGACACTGAACGGAGAGTTCCGGTTATCTTTTACCTGCTGCGGGGTTACAATGACGAGATCGATCGACCGGGCTATTCCCCGCATCCGCTGGTAGATCAGGCCGGCAACTTTCCGTGCATTGTACCTGCCGGTCTTGATGATGAGGATATCGAGATCGCTGTGCGGGCCGGTCGTGCCCCGTGCGGTGGAGCCGAAGACGAGGACCTGTTCCGGCTGTGCAATCTCAACGATCCGGCTGACGATCTCATCGAGTTCGGAATTGCTGATCGCGGAGGTCTGTTTCATGGTTACACCCGGATTCCTTATGATCCATTGTATCTGCGTGATGATATAATCGTTTTTTCGGGGAATTCCAGTCAAGGCTGGGATGATGCGTCCCGGGGCTCCCCGGCTTATGAACGTGAATGTGCGTCTGCCTATTTCCGGTATTTTTTCACCCGTTCCCGGATATAGATGATCTTTCCTACCTGGTCCTTCGATTGCCGTTCATCTTCTTCGAACAGGTCCAGAGAGTGTATGAGTTCGTAAAATTTTTTGAACCCGTAATTTCGTGCATCGAATTCCGGGCTTTTCTTCTGGATGTTCTGCCCGACGAGACCGAGTTCGGCCCAGCCCTGTTCATCCGATGAATCTTCGACACTGTTCTTTAACAATTTCAAAAATTTCTGGTCCTTTTTCATGTCCTTGAAAACCGTTGCATCCCGGTACACCGGCGGGGCAGCCCCGGCGGGTTCCGTTGGCCGCAGGATCTCCGTGTAAATGAATTTGTCACATGCATCGACAAATGCCTTCGGTGTTTTCTCCTCGCCGAACCCGTAGACCATCAGGCCGGATTCCCGGATCCGTGAGGCAAGCCGGGTAAAATCGCTGTCACTCGATACCAGGCAGAAACCGTCCAGGTTTCCCGCATGGAGCAGGTCCATTGCATCGATGATCAGGGCNNACGTCTTTCCATCCCTGGAGCTGGGGTGTCGTCCAGTTGCCGTAGATCCTTTTCACGGAAGCCACGCCATATTTGGCAACTTCGTCAAGCAGGTTTTTAATGATGCTTGCCTGGGCGTTATCTGCATCGATGAGTACCGCCAGTTTTTTCTGGCGTTCAATCGGGACTGAATTATATTCCATTAATTCAACATTCGTTTCAGAGGATTTAACCCTGAGGGTTGGACCGGGTTATGATGCGGTGCCGGTTTGTGCGGGAGGGCTCAGGTGAAAGGGAAGTCTGTTTCCCGGATCGGGCTTCCGTCCGTACCTGTATTTTTCCTTTAGGCAGGGATTCTTGTATAAGGGCACCCATGCGCCAGTGAGGGGAGGCCATGTCAGGGAGGTGGCAGGATGTAGGGGGATGCCCCGGCCAGCGTTACGGACCCCTTTACTCTGATGCCGGAGAACGATGTTTCATCAGATTCCCGGGGTACCAGATAGTGAAGACGATCCCGGCAATAAGAAAAAGTACGTCAGGGGCGAAGCAATCCCTCCGACAGCCTGCGGGGATGCGAAGGTGAGATAACTCAGGATGAGATTGATCATAAAGATTCTCCCCCAGACCCCCGTCATCAGGACATTTACCCGGATAAAAACCGGGTTTTCCCAGAGTTTATAGTCCACCATCTCCCGTGCATACTGCAGGGTGAAGGGGGTTTTTGCAAGGATAGATCCGAAAGTGACCAGAGCGAGCGCTGCATACATGAGCATTCCCATACCCGGAAGTATCCAGGTCATGCCCAGGATGCCGACAGCGATGAACAGGGAGCCGAACAGTGCGAGGGTTGCCCAGCTCAGGATCCTGCCTTTTCTGAGATCTGAGAACCCGGTAATGATAGTGACAACCAGAGCAATACCGAGTGCAATGATAACGCCCGCCGCGGAAGTTCCTGCGAGTATTCCATAAACGATCAGGGGAACGAATCCCGGCAGAATTCACGCGTTTTTCATCGTATTCTCCGGAAAACCTCAGGCATCCTTAAGCACGGCCTTAAAGGGCTCGATCATGTGATGTTTCATATCGGCAAACATTTTTTTCCGGAACCCGGGGAACCGTACCAATGGTACGAAAACGGCATTCAGGAGCCGGGTCTTCAGCTCAGCCTGCGGGAAATCGAACAAGCCGTGATCGCAATAGTACCGGTAATCTGCCTGGAACACGAACCTCATCCCCGCGTAGATGTTATCACGGAATATCTTGTGGCCGCCCACTGC
>PMKW01000073.1 GCA_003157895.1 Methanoregula sp.
CCAGCAGTTCTTCATGGATCGTCCATGAGTCTTCCGGTTTGCAGAATACGAACTGCTCCACTTTGGTGAACTGGTGGACCCGGAAGAGCCCTTTTGTGTCCAGACCATGCGCGCCGATCTCGCGGCGGAAGCAGGGGGAGATCCCGGCAAGGCGGAGGGGGAGGTCTTTTTCTTCAAAGATTTCGTCCCGGTACATTGCCCCGATCGGGTGTTCGCTGGTCGCTATCAGGTATGCATCGTCACCGTCAATCTTGTACATCACTTTCTCGAAATCCTCAAGATCCGTGACCCCCTCATACGAGGACCGGTTGATCATATAGGGCGGGATAACCGGAGTAAAACCTTTCCCCGACAGCATGTCGAGCGCATACCGCTGGAGCGCCAGATCCAGCAGGACAAGGCTGCCTTTGAGGAAATAGAACCCGGCACCGGCAATTTTTGCTGCCCGTTCGAAGTCAGCCCAGTTGTTATCGGTGGCGAGCTGGCCATGGTTTTTCACCTCAAAATCTACCGTGCGGGGGGTGCCAACCCGTTTTACCTCAACATTCTCCGAATCGTCCCTGCCGACCGGGACACTGTCGTGCAGGATATTGGGGAGACGCATGAGGTAATTATGAGTGGCATTTTTTATATCATCCTGCTCGGCATCACAGGCGCGGATCTTCTGGGGGAGGGCAGCTGCTTCCGCCATGAAATCTCTTGCATCCTGCCCGGCTTTTTTTGCTGCATTAATATCCCGGGCGATCGTATTCCGCCGCTGGCGCAGGGTATCTGTTTCTCGCTTGAGTTCCCTGGCTCTCGCGTCTTTTTTGAGCAGGTCGTCAACCCATTCAATCTTTTTGGGATCGTTTCTTTTCAGTAAATCTGCTTTTACTATCTCCGGATATGCCCGGATGAACCTGATGTCAAGCATGGATCAACCTCCGCGCGGTCATTATCTGCTTTCCTTTGGAATTATTACCCATCATAATTTATCGTTTTTATTCTTATGTTGAACCGATGCATGCGGTACCTGCCGGACAACCGGTATTGGCGAAATTGAATTCATCCGTATTCTCCGGCAGCAGCTCAATGAATATCACCATGCTAAGGTATCCAATTTTAAAACGCACTATAACCGGATGACCTTTAAAGACCGGAGATTACATTTCCGGAATCTCCATGAATCGGGACAGCTGCGGCCGCACCATGCCATGGATCCCACGACAGGAATGGATACCGGGTAATGCGTAAGTTCAGTATCAGAGGAAAAGACGGGAAAAGTGGTGTCCCTGTTTGTGTATGCTGCGTACCGGTCGGCAGGCATCGGCATTGCGCGGGTAACCCGGGATCTTGCCGGGAGGGATTCCTTTCATACGATCAGGAAACGGGTATCCGCAGGAAACGGTATTAAAGCCGCGTGGGCGTTTTACCGGAAGCGCGGATTTTACCCGCGAATGACACTCCCTGAATAAAAAAACAGACCGGGACGGATACTTTTCGGACAGGGTTCCCGTGCAATGCCGGAAATCCTTAATCCTTACAGCGTGAGTAATCTGTACTATGTGGTCCGGTCGGGTCCTGATCTTTGTTTTCAATTGTGATCGGGGAAACCTCTCATCTATCAAGGATTATTCGCAGAAACTGAGCGATGACAAGTCTCCTGGCTGCAATCTGCTTACCCTCATTTCCAGCCCGGTGGGTATTAAAAAGAGCTGGAAACGGTATATTCAGGAACTTAAGGTACCTGCCCGGTTCCTCCATCACGATGAATACGAAGAAGAATTCGGGGCACTGCTTACCCCGCTGCCTGCAGTCTTCCTCCACACCCAGAAGACACGAAGTCTCTTTATTTCTGCAGATGAACTGAGCAGGATACGGTCAGTTGAAGACCTGATGATGCTGGTAACTCAGAAACTCAGGGCATTCTCCTCATCGCAGGGGGGGTAATCACACCCTCTCGTTTTCTGCTTTTACCCGGGGTAGTTCCGGTAAAAAAAAAGGATTATCCGGTGCGTTTTTTATATTCGAAGATCTGGTCAATGATCTTGTATTGTTCGCCTGAATAGAAATACGAAGTCGCTTCGAGACGATCTGTTTTGGGTGTACCCTGGAAGGTAACACCGCTCCCGATTGTATCCGGTTTGAAGGATTTTGTCTCGGAACTGCCATCGGAGCGGGTCAGGGTGACCATAATCTGGCTGACTCCGTACTGTCCTTCACCGCCCCTGAAAGTCACGCTTACTATTGAAGTGATGGGATCCCGTTCAGCATCGAGGACGATAACCCGGTTCGAAGGGGGGACCTGGGTCGGACCGGGAGTAAGTGAGACGGTCGATGCCTGGCTGGCTCCTGCTGGTGTTACAGGATTGGCAGAAGAACTGGGGCTCGTCGTCCCTGTCGGCGCCTGCTGGTTCTGTGATGTCGTGGCGGGCCCGGTTATCATGGGCAGGACAACGAAATACACTGCAGCACCCAGCAGGGCAAGGACAAGGATCCCTGCAATGGCCAGGGTCTGCTGCGGGATCGGTTTTTTCGGGCCGGTCTCCTTGGGAATATCCTTTGCCTTTTCAGTTTTGGGAGGCATTTTTACCGGGGCAGGTGCCGGTGCCGGTTTTTCTTCGGGAACCGGCAAGGTTTTTTCTTCCGCCTTTATCGAGGGTGCCGGTGCCGGTTTTTCTTCGGGAACCAACACGGTTTTTTCTTCCACTTTTACCGGAGGTGCCGGGGGTACCGGTTTTTCCTTGGGGACCGGCAAGGTTTTCTCTTCCGCCTTTACCGGGGACTTTACCTCCTTCACCGGCGATGTCTCAGGCAGCGGGGGAAGCGGACCAGCAACCGGTGCGGTTTCTGCGGTTGTCGTTTTCACCGGTACCGCTGCCGGGCTCACCGATGCGCCGCAGTTTTCACAGAATTTAATATTCGGTACAAGCGCTGCACCACACTGCGGGCATACCGGTAAGATCTCGATCTTTGCACCGCAGGATTCGCAGAATTTCATTTCGGGCGTAACCGGGCTGCCGCATTTCTGGCAGGTCAGGGGATTTGCAGTCATGAATATACACCTCACGGATTCAGAACAATTATCAATCCTGATACAAGTAGTAACCTCGTACCACTCTATATGCATTTTGATTCTGTAGGCGCGTGCGGAAAAATGGATGGACACCATCCGTACCCTTATTTATCAGAGTCGACTATCCTATTCTGGTATCACGGGAAAGGACTGTCATGAAGATCGCTGTATCCGGCAAAGGCGGGACGGGCAAAACGTTCTTAGCCGGAACCCTGGCCGCGAAGTTTGCTGCCGGAGGACACACGGTTATCGCCATTGATGCAGACCCTTCACCCAACCTTGCGCTGACCCTGGGGCTTTCTCAAGAAGAGGCAGGGAAGATCGTCCCCATTGCCGAAAACGAGGACCTGATCCGGCTCAAGACCGGCACGGACTATTCCGGTGTGTTCCGGCTGAGCTTTCGTGTTGACGATATCATTGAAAAATATACAGTCCCGACACCCTCCGGTGCTCACCTGATGGTGATGGGGACGGTCCGTTCCATGGGTTCAGGATGCGCATGCCCGGCCCATTCGGTCGTCAGGGCGCTCCTCCGGCACCTCATCGTTGAACGCGATGAAGTGGTCATCCTTGATATGGATGCCGGGATCGAGCACCTCGGTCGTGGCACATCCGAACATGTAGATGAGATGCTGGTTGTTTCGGATGCCAACCGGAAATCGCTGGAAGTGGCAAAGACTATCTGCCGGATGGCAACAGACTCCGCGATCCGGCAGGTCGGGCTTGTCGGTAACCGTATCGCCGGCGATTTACAGGAACAGGCTGTGCGGGCATTTGCAGAAAAGAACGGGATTTTTGTTATGGGCATGATACCGTTCGATCAGGATGTTTCCGACAGCGGGATTACCGGTGTACCCGTTGACGAAGGACATTCTTTAGCAATCCGTGAAATTGCCCGTCTTACCGCTTTGCTTGAATCCGGTTTTCAACTAAAAAAGGGTTGAATTCAGGAAGTATATACACATGAAAACGATTGTTACCATGGGGCGCGGGGGGACGGGAAAGACCAGTTTCGTTGCCCTGATGGCAAAGTACCTGATTGAGAAACAGGCAACTCCGATCCTTCTCGTGGATGCAGATCCCGACCAGAACCTTGCGGAGATGGTGGGCGTGGATCTCGAGATGTCAGGGAAAAAAACGGTCGCGGAACTGCTGGCGGAGACCTTCATTGCGCAGGGTGGCACAACGGTTGGTATTGCCCCGTCAAAACGGATCGAGAACCGCATCTGGGAGCAGGGACTGTACGAAGGCGGGAGTTTTGACCTGCTCGCGGTCGGGACAAAATGGGTTGAAGGTTGTTACTGCCTTCCCGATGCCGCTTTAAAAAATGCACTCGGTGCGATAACAAAACAATACCGGTATATCCTCATCGATTCTCCCGGGGGGCTCGAGCACCTCAACCGCAAGATTGCAAGTGATGTCGATATCATCTTCGATGTAATAGGACCGTCGAGCAAATCGTTTGCACATGTCCGCAGGGCACATCGCGTAATACAGGAAGTCGGGATCCGGTCCGGCCGTTTTTACGTCATTGGTGGCTTTGCATTTCCCGCTAACCTCAATGCCCGTGTCGCCACGGAGACCGGTCTTTTGTATGGAGGAAAAATCCAGGAGGACCCGTATATAGCAGATCGGGTAATGACAGGAAGATCACTGCTGGATACCCCGCATGAGTCGCCCGCGTACCAGTCCGTTTCGGCAATTCTTGATATTATTCCTGGTGACCCATGACCATTGCATCCCGATCAGTCCGTTTTCCGATCTGCCGTAGGAAAACGATGTCCTGAAATAATAGGTTTTTTATCCAGCTGCCATTTCGCTGGGAACGGGATATTTCACCGGAAAGGTATGGGATGGGATCATTTTTCATACCGGGAATTCCATAAATAATAAGCGTATATATCCTTTCCGCACCTGAAAAATGAATGCCCTTCCAAATTCCCCGGTGCCCGTAAACCAGAACAAGCTGGAACTGTTATTATTCTTTGACGGAATAGCTATTGTTCTTATCGTCCTGTTTCATGCCCTGATTGGGGAACCGGGGAATATTTTTTATTTTTTTAAGGATTATTCCGTGTACCTGGGACTGACCCTTTTTACGTTTTCCGCCGGTTATAAACTGATCCTGAACCATGCAGATGATATCAGGAAGAAAACCTTCCTGGGATCCTATTTTATCCGGCGTTGTATCCGGCTGTATAAACCCTATCTCGGGTATACTCTGCTGATGTTCTTCCCTTTGCTTATCATTGATTACTGCGCATGGTATATCCTCAACCTGCATTTTTCCGGGATAGCCACCTTCTTTTCGGCATTGGAAAACATGAACCTTATGCATCTTCTCGCTTTTTTTGTCGGGGACAACCCGGTTACCGGGCACCTGTGGTACCTGCTTGCTCTCATTATCATTACCGCGGCGGTTTTTACGGTTCTGTATTTCCTTGATCTCCGGTTGCTCTGTTATCTTGCGATCCCATTGTTCCCTGTCTGCCTTTACCTCTTTACCACTGCTCATTTTTTTGAAATGGAAATCGCTTTTCGTGCCTTTCTTCTCTTACCCTTTTTTATTCTCGGGGCATGGTTTGCCTTTCACCAGCAGTACCGGAAAAGCCCGTGGTTTGCGTCTTTTTCCCGTTATTTTGCCATCATCTTCCCTGTCCTCATGGCTGCCAGTATTCTTGTGCAGGATGAAGTACTGAATATGGTTATGATTTTTTTCGGGTGCATTCTCTTCCCGTTTTTCCTTTCATCCGTTGCCGGCCTGGTAAAAAGGGTCAGGCCCGTCCATGCATTTCTTCAGTTCTCCGGCTTGTACTCATTCCAGATATACCTCTTTCACCTGCCGCTCATTCTCCTTATCCTGCTCCGGGCTTCGGGCGATATTATGAAGATAAATTATTTTTTTATGCCGTTTTTGATTACCGTGGCTGCCATATATCTCAGTGTCCTGGCATACCTGATGGTAAAAAGGGTCCATCTGGCATTCCTGATTGAAGACTGAACCAGCGGGATACCTGCATAACGGTAACTGCCGGTACTCCCAGTATATCTGCACCGGTATCCAACGAGTGTACAAGGATGGTCAGAAGACGTATTTTGAGATGCTTCTTTGATATTACAAAGCTTGAAGAAGGGACGAAAATATTTTTACAATTGCATGAAACAAAAGGAATAGTTTACCAATAGTCCCTCTTCGATTATGTGAAACGATGAGAGGGTACTGACGGGATTAATATCTTCGATATTGTCAATCTGCGATAAGAAGTGCCACAGCACTTTTTCGAATCCGCTGATCAAAGAGAAGAAGGCCCCTCCGGTGCCTTCTTCGATAACCTTATCTGACTCATCCCTCCATGTATAGTTAAAAACGCAGCCGTGGTGAATGCCCTGAGCAGGAAAGGTGTCAATCTCAGTATAAAGGAACTGGATTCGGATATCGCACGCTTCCGGGATATCAGTATTTCCATCGGTGCAATACGTCAGGATACCTGGCATGAACCGATGGGACCGACTCCGTTCCCGACACTCTCAACGCTCAGGAACTGGGATCATGCGCTCCTTAAACGGTATAAACCATTTTACCTGCCGTTCTGCGATCTCTGCTGCCTCTGCACCTATGGAAAGTGCGACCTGACCGGCCAGAAGCGGGGTGCCTGCGGGATCACCATGGCCGCCCAGCAGTCCCGTATCGTCCTGCTCACTGCCTGTATCGGCGCCGCAACCCATACCGGCCATGCCCGTGAACTTCTCACGAGTCTTATTGACCGGTTCGGCAGCGATCTCCCCATAAATGTCGGGGACGTCGGTGTCGAAGTGGAAGCACCGATCACCCGGCTTGTCTGCGGGATCCGGCCCCAGACGCTCGGCGATCTTGAGCCGGTCCTCGATTACTGTGAGAACCAGATCACCCAGCTGCTCTCGGTCACCCATACCGGCCAGGAAGGTAGTAACATCGATTTCGAATCCAAGGTCTTCCATGCAGGAATGATTGACCATGTAGGCATGGAAGTAGCCGACATCGCACAGATCTCGGCGCTTGGTTTTCCCAAAGCCGAGCCGGAATCGCCTCTCGCCGATCTCGGACTGGGGACAGTGGATGTGAAAAAACCGGTTATCCTTGTCATCGGCCATAATGTTACCCCTTCGGCAGGAATCATCGACTACCTGCGGGCAGAAGGCATCCAGTCAGAAGTGGAAGTCACCGGCATCTGCTGTACGGCGCTGGACATCACCCGCTATTCCTCCCGGGCCAAGGTTATCGGCCCGATTTCGTGGCAGCTCCGCTATATCCGCAGCGGTGTACCTGACGTCATTGTCATCGATGAACAGTGTGTCCGTACCGACACGCTGCTGGAAGCAGCAAAGGTCAGGTCCCCGCTGATTGCAACCAGCGAGAAGAACTGCCTTGGTCTGCCTGACCGTACCGATGATACTGTAGACGATATTGTCCGGGGTTTTGTTGAGGAGAGTATCCCAGGGGCACTTATTCTTGATCCCGAAAAAGTCGGGGAAGTAGCTGTCAGGACTGCCCGGCTTATTGCACCGAAACGGAAAAAACAAGGGGCCGACATCTCAAAAGAGGAACTCGGCAGGCTTGCGAAAAAATGCACCCAGTGCATGCTCTGCCGGCGTGCCTGCCCGAATGACCTTCCCCTCGCACAGGCAATCAAGGCTGCAGCCGGAGGACACCTGTCCCTGCTGGACGAACTGTACGATGACTGTGTCGGTTGCGGGCGGTGTGAATCGGCCTGCACCCAGAAGCTGCCGGTCCATTCCCTGATCATTGCAGCAGCGGACCAGAAGACCCGGACCGAGTCCTATTGTATCCGGACCGGACGCGGGCCAATCCAGGATACGGAGATCCGGAAGGTCGGCGGGCCGATTGTTCTTGGGGAGATCCCCGGCATTGTGGCATTTGTCGGCTGTGCCAATTACCCGAAAGGCTCACGGGAAGTGGCCGAGATGTGCAGGGAGTTTGCGAAACGCCGGTATATTGTCTGCACGTCCGGGTGCTCGGCCATGTCAGCCGGGATGCACCGTGATGAATACGGCAGGACAGTGTACGAACAGTTCTCCGGGGCCTTTGAAGCCGGGGGCATTGTGAATGTCGGTTCGTGCGTCTCTAACGCCCATATTGCTGGTGCGGCGATCAAGATCGCGAGCATCTTTGCCAAGCGCCCGCTCCGGGGCAATTACGAGGAGATTGCCGATTACGTATACAACCGTGTCGGGGCAGTCGGCGTTGCATGGGGTGCTATGTCCCAGAAAGCAGCAGCTATTGCTGCGGGGTTCTGGCGTCTTGGGATCCCGGTCGTTGTCGGGCCGCATGGCACCAAGTACCGGCGGATGCTCCTGGGCAGGTCTGACAAAACGGAGGACTGGTACGTGTACGATGCCCGCAGCGGCGGGAAGGTATATGCAGGCCCGGTTCCCGAACACCTTTTCTTTGCTGCCGAGACCAAGGAGGATGCGATGGTGATGGTGGCAAAACTGACCATGCGTCCCAATGACACAAGCAAGGGGAGGGCCAACAAGCTTGCGAACTATATTGACCTGCATAAAAGGCTCGTAGGCGGCATTCCTCCCGACGTGCACCTCTTTGTCAGGAGCCCTGCCGATATCCCGCTGACCATGAAAGATGATGTTACTCTGTACCTCAAGGATCACGACTGGAAGGAGCAGCCGATCCCCGATCCTACACTTCTTCCCCGGCTTATCCATAAAAAGAGGGTGTGAATTCCCATGCCGCTGAACGAATCCTGGCAGACCGCGGAGATCCCGGGGCCCAAAAAGGCGTCCCTTATCATCAAGCCCGATATCGCCGACGCGATGATACGGCGGGCAAAACGCCCGATCATGATCGTTGGTCACGGGATTGTCGAATATGATGTGGAGGGGCTCAAGCTGATCGACTATCTCATTGAATTTGCCACCAAGGCGCATATCCCGGTTGTCGTGACCGCCAGCACAAATCGTGAATTCTTAAACCGGGGCTTTACGCCTGCAGCCCTGATGCCGGCAGTAGATATCGGAAACCGGCTGACGGATCCCGGCTGGAAAGGTTTCGACGGAAAAGACGCTTACGATCTTGCAATATTTGTCGGGCTTCCCTATTACATGGAGTGGACCATCCTCTCCGGCCTCAAGCATTTCGCACCGAACCTCAAGACCATGACGCTCGACTGCGTGTACCAGCCCAATGCCAGCTGGTCGTTCCCGAACAGCACCATCAAGGACTGGGTCGTGAATCTCAAGGGCATTGTTGACGGTTTGGGGGACTGACCGGGAGGTATCATGTTCGAACAGATCCCTGTCGATATCGGGCTTGTCCATGAAGGAGAGCGTGTCCGGAAAAATGACATGCAGGTCGAGCTGGGCGGGCCGGCCGAACCGGAGAAATGCGAGATTGTTCTCGTCAGGCCGGTTGACGCGATCACCGATGGCGATATTTCCATTGTCGGCCCCGATATCGGCAGCATGGAGGAAGGGAAACATTATCCACTGGGGATCCTTGTCGAGATCGCCGGCGCAAAGGTCGAGCAGGATCTTGAGGGTGTAATCGAACGGCGTATCCACGAATACTCCAATTATATCGAAGGGTTCATGCACCTTAACCAGCGGTACGATATCTGGATCCGGCTCTCGAAAAAGTCTTTCAAGAAGGGTCTTAACTCATTCAAGTATATCGGGCAGGTTATGCTCGAACTGTTCAGGAACGAGCTCCCTATTCTGGAGAAGATCCAGATCACTTTCATAACCGATCCGGAGAAACTCAAGCTATTATACCGGGAAGCCCTTGAACGGTATGAGTCCCGGGATGCCCGGGCACGGGGGCTTCTGGACAGGGATGTCGATGTGTTCTACGGCTGTGCACTCTGCCAGTCCTTTGCCCCTACCCATATCTGTGTCATCACCCCGCAGCGGTATGCAAACTGCGGGGCTATCAGCTGGTTTGACGGCCGGGCTGCAGCAGGTATCGACCCGAAAGGCCCGATCTACGAAATCGTGAAAGATGAGTGCCTGGATGAGGAGAAAGGGGAATACACCGGTGTCAACGAGAGCGCAAAAAAACGGTCCATGGGAGAGATCAACCGCGTCTACCTCTATTCCGCGTTCGGGTATCCCCACACGTCGTGCGGGTGCTTTGAAGGTATTGCTTTTTACATCCCGGAAGCCGACGGGTTCGGGATCGTCCTCCGCGGGTTCCGGGATATTACGGTGAACGGTCTTGCCTTCTCAACCATGGCGGACTCGACTGCCGGGGGACGGCAGGTTGATGGGTTCCACGGTATCTCGATCGAGTACATGAGATCCGCCCGGTTCCTCCATGCAGACGGCGGGTATGAGCGGGTGGTATGGATGCCGGCCGAGACCAGGGAGCGGTTGAAGGATTTTATTCCTCCATCCGTTTATCCTGCGATTGCTACGGAAAAAGATGTTAAAACCATCCCGGAACTTAAAAGTTTTTTAATAAACCTGAACCACCCCGTTGTCCAGAAGTGGAAATCTGATGAGACTGCCGCACGTGCAACAGCGGACCGGACGGCGGTCCTCTCTGCAGGGGACATTCCCATCACTGCCGGCGGGTACCGCATCATTCTGAAGAACGCAAAGATCACAGCGGAAAAAGTGATCATCCTGCCGGTCAGGGCCCCGCCCCCGGGTGGAGGTGAGCATCGTGGTGCACAAAAAAAATAAGGAAACGGAACAGGCCAATGAAGTTGACGTCCTCTCGCTCGCCCCGCGTATCCTTGAACTCCTGCAGGGCGTCCAGCAGTTGGAACTCGAGAACTTCTCGATGGAGATCGGTGACCTTGACCTGTTTATCCCCTCCCAAAGCCCTGCACACTCCCTGCAGTCCGTATCCCTGCACCCGCCGCTTCCGCAAAAACCCACTCAGCTACTCCGTGAATCCTACCAGCCCCGTTCCGCCCGTTACCCCGGACATATCCGTGAAGTGGTGCTGGGTGCAACAAAAGCAGATGGGGGGAGCAGGTCGCGGACAGTCACCATCGGAGGGGCAACGACTCCCGCATATGCCGATATTCTTATTCCCCCTGTTCACCCTCCGGCAATATCCCTGGATGTCTTTGACATGAAGGTCTCCCTTCCCAAGGTGCTCCGGGAACATGTCGCAGAAGTCATGGAAGACCCTTCCGAATGGGCCCGGATGAACGTGGAAAAGTTTGGGGCCGATATTGTGACGATCCACTTAATGAGCACCGACCCGCTGATCCGGGACACATCCCCCCGTCAGGCAGCAGAGACGGTCGAGGAAGTCCTGCAGGCTGTGGACGTCCCGATCATTGTCGGGGGTTGCGGCGACCCGAAAAAGGATGCTGCGGTATTTGCAGAGGTGGCTGAGATGGCCGCTGGTGAACGGCTTCTCCTCAATTCGGTCACGCTCGATATGGTGGAAGCAAAGACCCTCGGGACCGTAGCAAAGGCAGCCCGTGAATACGGCCATCTCCTGCTCGCGTTCACCGGGCTCGAACTGAATAATGCCAAGGAACTCAACCGGCGCCTTTACGAGTATATTCCTCCCGGGCAGATTGTCATGGACCTGACCACCGTTGCACTCGGCTATGGTCTTGAATATTCCTTCACCATCCATGAACGGGCACGCTATGCTGCACTGATGGGGGATGACGAACTTGCCCACCCGGTCATCTCTGCAGCCACGAATGCATGGGCGGCCCGCGAAGCATGGATGGCGATGGCGCCTGAATATGGCCCCCGCGAACTCCGCGGCCCGGTATGGGAGACCGTGAATGCCCTGACCCTGTTGCTCGCAGGTGTCGATCTCTTTATGATGATGCATCCGGCATCGGTACTGACCCTCAGGGATGTAATCCGCCGGCTCGGCAGTAACGGTGCTAAAGGGGCATCACCGGCGCGTGACTGGGTGTGTGTGAGAATATCATGACGAACGGGACGATTCCTGCAGAGCAGCGGAAAAAAAGTATCCGCGAGATCAGCCCGATCGATGTCTACAAGCTGCTGCCGAAGACCAATTGCAAGGAATGCCATGAGTCCAACTGTATGGCTTTTGCAACCCGGCTGGTGAATGGCGAGCTGATGCTCGCAGACTGCCCGCCGCTCTTTACAGCTGAGTACCAGGCTGCCCGCTATGACCTCGGCCTTCTCCTTGCGCCACCGGTGCGCTCGCTCACCTTTGGCACGGGTGCGCAGCAGTGCACCATTGGCGGGAAATATGTCCTGCAGCGCCACGAGTTCATGTACCATAACCCGACAGGCATTGCTATTGATGTAGATGATCTTATGACTGATGAGGAACTGCATGCACGGGTTCACCGGATAGAGCAGTTCAGCTACAATTACATTGGCAGGAAACTGGCCCTCAATGCAATTGCCATCCGGTCGGTATCCGGTGATCCGGCAGCGTTTGGTAAAGCTGTCAGGACGGTGAGCGGGATAACAGACCTCCCTCTCATCCTGTGCTCGCTGGACCCTGCGGTCATGGAAGCCGGTCTGGCAGAATCCAAAGACCGCAGGCCTCTCATCTACGCTGCTACGGAAAAGAACTGGAAACCGTTATCTGACCTTGCGCTCGCCTTCCATGTTCCGCTCGTGGTGCATACGGACGGGGATCCTGCACTCCTGCGCTGCCTGATAAAAACCCTGAATGCCTGTGGTCTTACAGACCTGGTACTGGATCCCGGCATGCTTGCCGAAGACGGCCTGTCTGAAACCCTTCATACCCTGACCACCCTGCGGACTGCTGCATGCCGCGATCTCGATGAACTCTCCGGCTATCCGCTGCTGGGAGTACCGCTGGCGGTCTGGACCAGTGAGGAGATCTCCATGGATGTGCTGAAATGGCGCGAGGCGATCACGGCGTCCATGCTCATGTCCCGGTACGCGGATCTTCTCATTATGCACAGCCTCGACGGCTGGGTACTGCTCCCCCAGTTAATCTGGCGCTTCAACCTGTATACCGATCCAAGAAAACCGGTCTCGGTGGAAGCCGGTATCAGGACGTTCGGGCATCCCGATAAAAATTCCCCGGTCCTCATCACTACCAATTACGCCCTCACGTTCTTCACCGTGGAATCCGATATCAAGACTGCCGGTCTTGACTGTTATCTCATTGTTGCCGATACGGGGGGCCTGAGTGTTGAGAGCGCTGTTGCCGGCAGGTACTTTTCCGCTGACTCGATCGTTACAGCCTTAAAGGATATGCAGGCTGAGAACCTGGTGAGCCACAAAACCCTCATCATCCCCGGCCTTGCGGCCAGGCTGAGCGGGGAGACCGAAGAGGCAAGCGGCTGGAAGATCCTTGTAGGACCAAAAGATTCTTCGGGACTGCCGCAGTACCTCCGGCAACGCTGGCCTCCTCACCAGGCCTAGCCCTGCAAAAACAGACACCCCGATCCTGAGTCAATATCATGCCCTGCTCAAATACAGAATTTCTCAATCAGATCCTCACCGGAGCAGGGTATGCCTGATACTGCCCGCGTACTCTTCCGTCCCGCAGATATACGGATCACGGTACCACGGAATTCGACCGTACTCGAAGCAATACGGCGTGCTGAGATACCGTTTGAAAGTATCTGCGGGGGAAAGGGGGAATGCAGCAAATGCAAGGTGATCGTTCTTTCCGGATCCTGCACGGCAGGTTCTCCCGCGAGCATCAGGGGCCTGACACCGGATGAGGTCCTCCATCATTACTGCCGTGCCTGCCAGACCCTCATTACCGATGATTGTGAATTCGCACTCCCGGTCGAGAGCCGGATTGATTCCCCCCGTATCCTCCAGTCTCACTCTGATCCTCATACCCCCCTTTCTTCCGTTGTAGTGAAGTATCTCCTGCAGCCGGCACCGGAACCCCAGGTTTTTACAGCCCATCGTTCCCTTCGCCTTGAGGGCTATACCGGCACGCGCCCGCATATGACCCGGCAACAGCACGATGAACTTCTCTCTGCCAGAGAAACTCTTACGGTCACTCTCTCCACAGCGAATGGCTATCCTGAAGTAATCCATATCGAAAGCGGCGACGGGCGGGATCATCTGTATGGGATTGCTCTCGATCTGGGGACAACAACCGTTGCCGGGGTTCTCATCAACCTCGCAACCGGAGCAGTCCTTGCCGAAGCTTCTTCCCTGAACCGTCAGATCATATACGGGGAGGAACTCCTGACCCGGATCGCCTATGCCAAGACGCCGGCAGGTCTGGAGCACCTTCAAAATGCAGCGGTTGAGAGCATCAACGAGGTGATCGGCAGACTGGCAACGATGGCACAAATCCCCGTAACTTCGATCGTCGACCTCTGTATTGCCGGAAATACCGTGATGAGCTACCTCCTGCTCGGGCTGGATACGCGGAAGCTCGAACAACCAAACCCTGATATTTCCCGGAGTCCGGTTGTTACCGGGGCACGATCCCTGAATATTGAATCGCATCCAAATGCGTGCGTGTTTGTGCTGCCGGCGGTAAGCCGCTTTGTCGGAGGGGATTCTGTCGGGGATGTTATTGTCAGCGACATACCCGCATCGCAGGATCTTTCCCTTATGATCGATCTGGGGACAAACGGGGAGATCGTCCTCGGAAATGCAGACTGGCTGGCATCGGTATCCTGCGCATCCGGCCCGGCATTTGAGGGGGCCGGCATCTCATCGGGCATGCGGGCTATGCGGGGAGCCATTGACCATGTGCAAATCGATCCAGCCAGTTGTGAAGTATCCTTCACCACAATACAGAACGAAGCACCCAGAGGGATCTGCGGTTCCGGCATCATCGATGCCGCTGCAGCAATGGTATCGGCAGGCATCCTTGACTTTACCGGAAAACTGGTTGAGACAAAACCCGGAGTCCGATCCCGTGACGGAGGACCGGAGTTCGTGCTTGTTTCCCGCGACAGAACAGGGACCGGCCGTGACATCTGCATCACCAGTCAGGATATGATCTACCTGATGGATTCAAAAGCTGCCGTATGCGGCGCCATCGGAGTGCTCCTTAAAAAATACCGGGTGGGTGTCTGCGATGTCCGCCGGGTATTCCTTGCCGGAGCCTTCGGGGCGTTCTCCGATATGAAGGCTATTGTTGCGTTCGGTATCCTTCCCGATTTTAAGGAAGCCCAATCACGGGGAATCGGGAATGGCTCGCTTGCCGGTGCAATGGCATGTCTCCTCTCGCAGGAGGTGCGTAAAAAGGCTCACGAAATAAGCCGGCAGATGGTTTATATTGACCTGCTTATCGATACAGATTTTATTGAGGAGTACACAGCGGCACTGCATATCCCGGGTAAAAAAGAGTACTTCTCTTAAAAAGCGCTCTGGAGAATGTTTTGCAGATTCGATTTTATTTTCACAAAACCGGTGTTAAGGAGTTTCGTTTTGTCGAAGAACTTCCGGGTTCTTTTCCGGTCTCGGGCCTGAAGACCCTCAGCATTCTCCAACCCGAGGTTCTGATGAACCACTTGTTATTCGAAGAGCCACTCAAGATCCTGCAGCTCTTCGATATGGGCCAGTTGCCGGTTAATATCGGTTTTTTCCGAAATCTCGATCCTGGCAGTATTCTTGTTCGATCCGCCGAACGTATCGAGAGTTGAGCCGAGTGCCACCAGATCACGGAGGATCTCTGCCTGCATTTTTTTCCGGTCGCCGTCACCCTGTTCCGCGACCAGCGGGAATTCGGGGTGCCTGAGGATGGCAGTCTTATTGGGGGTGATACCGTCAGAGTTGTCAATAACCGCATCAAACGCCTCCCGCTGCCTGCGCCGGTTTTCCATATGGGAGGGAATCCGGTCCCCACTCCTTATAGACAATGCAATATCGTCAATCTTGCTTACAATCTCCTCGATTATGGTATCCAGATATTCGGTGGCATGCGTGATGGCAAACAGGTGGAAATCGTCCGTGTAGATCCACTGGATCTCGGTCGTATTCGTTTTCTTGTAGATACGTTCGGTGATCGCCCATCCCCCTTTTTTTACGGTTATCCCAAGGATCTTAAGGTCAGGCTTCTGCTGAGCCTGGACGGGGAAAATATGGAGGTCATCAATCAAAGATGAACTGTTGTCATAATATACAACGATAACCAGTTCAAAAAACCGGGTCATGGGATAGGGGGGTTGTAATACAACGCTGTCGAAGACTTTCCATTTGTATTCCATGATCTGCCGGACTTCGATTTCGTCCCCGACATCGATTAAATAGGAATGATTGATATGGTTTTTATCCACCTTCCGGTAGTAATGATAGATGATTGCAGTCATTCATTACCCCCGGAAGATGCAGACCAGCACAAGGATCGCCGTCACAGATAAAATGTCAGTTACGTATATCTCTGCCTTTGACCAGATTTATCTTTTTATTAGCATTTATTTGGGTGCTTTGGTTGATATGATGCAGGATTATAAAAGATATTAACGGAAAATGCGCTGCAAAGAAACGAGAATCCCGGCCCGGCTGTCGGAAACTTCCTGTCATCTGAGGAAATGTGATATTGATGTATCCTGCAAGTAATTATCGAAGCACGGGACAATAATGTGAACCAGAATGAATGCAAGTCGGAATTCGTGGGATAATGACTACCAGCGTCGCGGGAGGCTCTGGGGTGGTAGCGCCTCCCTGCTTCCCCGGCTGCCATGTTCTTTAAGGATTCTTGAACTCGGTTGCGGCAATGGAAAAAACGTTGCACCTCTTGTGCAGGCAGGCTGCTTTGTGACGGCGATTGATTTCTCCCCCCACGCAGCATCACTTTGCCGGAATACCTGCACGGATCCGGATCGGGTCAACATCCTTATAGCAGATGCCCGGAGAACCCCCTTTTGCAATGAATCCTTTGATATCATTATTGCTTCCCATATTATCGGACATCTTTCCCTTTCCGGGCGCCGGCCCCTGGCCAGCGAGGTGCTCCGGATTCTGGCTTTTTCAGGGACAATATATTTCCGCGATTTTTCGACCGGAGATTTCCGGTATGGCCGGGGCGAAGAAACCGAAACGGGTACTTTTACGAGAAAGAACGGTATTGCAACCCACTACTTCACGGAGAATGAAGTACTGACCCTTTTTTCCGGTCTTGCAGTACAGTCGTGTGTACAGCACCGTTGGGAGATGCGGGTCAGGGGTATGGTTTTTACCCGGGCAGAAATTGTAGCAGAATTCAAAAAGACTGCCTGATTTCCACTTTCATCGCCACAAACCCTTTGTCGGGTGAGGTTCAACGTTCTTCCAGAAGAATTTCCTATGAAATGGTCAATCCTTCTGGTCTGTTGGGTCCTCCCGTTCCTTCTGGTTATGGCAGGAATACCCGTCGCTGCCTCACCCACCATAACCGACATCCGTCCCGTAAGCGCACCCAATAATGGCGATGTCACTGTCACGATAACGGGTACCGGTTTCACCTCCCAGAGTACGGTATGGATGAGTGCATGTGATACCGGGGACATCGTATATGGCACTGTTGAAGAGGTAAGTGCGCAGTCGATGACCTGCTGGTTTTCGTTCAACGGCCAGACCCCTGCTCAGTTTGACGT
>PMKW01000176.1 GCA_003157895.1 Methanoregula sp.
TTGAAGATCAGCCACGAGAGGTCCGAGCGGTCGAGGATGCCTTCGTACTCCCCGAACGACTCGTCGAACTCTTCGAGCGAGCAGCCGCAGAGCGGGCATTTGCCCCCGACAAGCTCGTCGAGAAAAACCTCTTCCTGGCACCCTGGACAGGTCGTGTGCGGGGACTGCATGCGTGATGTCATTATTGCTCCGTATTGTTGTAGTATGGGTATTCAATCTGCAATGGGTAAAACGGTTTGTGGTATCATGTCACGGGTTGTTTCTAGTATTGATCGGGCAGGCTGATAAGCGTATCACTCCTCGCAATCTTCCCCGATAAAAGGAATGCGGGAATACAAAAAATCAGTCTGCGGACGGTTCCGCAGGTTCCATGACAAGCGACCCGAAGATCACTTTCTCGAGCACCTGGGCCACGTACTTGATGTGCATCGCCTTTTCGAGGTCCTCGTTCCGGTGAATATCCGCCCAGAGCTGGAGGCGCATTAAGGAGAACCGGAAACGGTCGAGCGTTTCGTCGTCAAGTTTCATGGCGTCCCGGTAGATCGGTTCCACGAGGTCGGGAAAGGCAAGCGGGTTCTCCAGCGCGACAATGACCTCCGTGTAAACCGTAAGGGGCTTTTCCCTGCCGGCAAGAATCCGGGCATAATCCATCATTATCCCTCGGTGACCCGGATGAGTTCTTCCATGACCCTGTCCACGCTCTTCCACGTCGCGCTGTCGCCACGGCGGATAATGAACGGGCGGCCTTCGTCGCCTGCCTTGCGCATCTCGATGTCAAGGGGGATGGCTCCGAGGAACGGGACCTTAAGTTCCTCAGCAATCTTTTTCCCGCCGCCCTTGCCGAAGAGGTCAATCTCCTGCCCGCAGTGGGGACAGAGCATACCGCTCATGTTCTCGATGACCCCTATGACCGGCAGGCCGAGCTTCTCGATGAACTTGGCCGACTTGCGTGCATCGAGTGTCGCAACATCCTGCGGGGTGGTCACGATGACCGCACCACGGACATTGGGGGCGAGCTGGGCGATCGTGAGTGCCTCGTCGCCGGTGCCGGGCGGAAGGTCAACGACAAGATAATCGAGCGATCCCCAGTTGACCTCGCCAAGGAACTGCTGGATGGCCGCCATCTTCATCGGCCCGCGCCAGATGATCGGCGTACTCGTGTCGGGGAGCAGGAAGGCCATGGACATGACCGAGAGCATCCCGGTGACATGGACGGGTTCAATCCGGTTGCCCATCACCGCGAGCTTGTGGTCCTCTATCCCCAGCATCTTGGGGACATTGGGGCCGTGCATGTCAAGGTCAAGGAGCCCGACCTTCTTCCCGTGTGCCGACAGGGCATAGGCAAGGTTGACGGAGACCGTGGACTTCCCCACCCCGCCTTTCCCGGAGAGGACCATGATGACGTGCTTTACATCGATATCTGCTTTCGGCGGCAGGCCGGCCTGTCCCTTCTTTGCTGACGAACAGGTGGATGCCGTCTTACAGCTCGCACACTCGCTGTCGCATTCCGCATCTGCCGGTTTTTTCGTGATATCTTTCTTTGCCATGTAACAGCTCCTGATAAAAATTCCGCTCTGTATTCCCATAAGTTATGCTCAGGATACAATAAAGATGCGGGGATCGGACCACAGGGTGACGGGAAACGGGGAGGGGGGAACGGGTGCACCCGGGCCGGGAGTACAGGAACTGAGACGGGCGTCTGCCGGAGACATTCTCTTATTATCCTCCTGTCCTAAGGATATTACTATGGAACCGCTCACCGTCTCGCTGGATTTTCTGGAGTTTCCCCCGACGCATACCTGCGACGGGGAGAATCTCTCACCTGCCATCCGTCTGAACGGGCTGTCCGCCGCATCAGTTGCCGTCATGGTCTTCAACCCGTTCGAGAAGTCCTGCTGTTCGTTCACGCCGTGGATCTGCTGGAACCTCCCCCCGGAGCCGGTCATCCCGCCCGGCATCCCCCGCGAGGGTACTACCACGACGCCTGTTGCCGCTATGCAGGGAATCACTGATTACGGGACTATCGGGTATACCGGCCCCTGCCCCCCTCCGGGCAGCATGATCCGCTACCAGTTCAAGGTATACGGTCTCGATGCCATGCTCAATCTGCCGGCGGGTTCTGACAAGCACGCCCTCATCGCTGCCATGAAGGGACACGTACTCCAGTTCGGCGAGACCGTTGCCCTGTGTTCACGATAAGGCGGGTTGAACTCATGTTGTCCACTATATTTTTAAGGAGCCGACACATTATCCTTCCCGTATAAAGGGATCTTTACGGAAAAACTCAGGGTCAGCTTGGACTTCATGGAGTTCCCCCCGGCAAATACCTGCAAAGGGGGGAATGTCTCGCCCGGGATAAGTATCGAAGGGCTCAATTCAAATTCTCTCGCCGTCATGGTCTTCAACCCGTCCATGCGGGGATTCCTCTCCTATTGTACCTGGCTGATCTGGGACCTGCCGGCCAAAAAGACGATCCCTCCAGGCATTCCCCACGGCGGGATCGTTACCGACCCGGTCTCCGCTGTGCAGGGGACCAATGATGCCGATGTAATCGGATATTCCGGGCCCTGCCCGCAGCCCGGCGAGATGCACCGTTACCTCTTCCGGGTCTACGGACTTGACGATTATCTCAAAATCCCCCGGGGTTCAACGAAGAGTGCACTCCTCAACGCTATGCGTGGCCATTTCCTCCAGTACGGAGAGACGGAGGCCGTTGCATCGAATGNNTACGGCAGGATTATAGGATCAGAGAAAAGACGTCTTTTTGCATGAACCCGGTGCAGGATCACCAGCGGGTACTTGAACCCGGCAGGTTCTCAAAAATCCGGTCCCTGATCGACAGGCAGGAAGCACTGCTCTCGCCCCACGCCACGATCAGCACCGATGCCTTACGCAGGCACAACCGGGTCAAAGAGGACATCCGCACACCCTATTCACGGGACGCCGATCGTATCATCCATACCCATGCTTATTCCCGGTATATCGACAAGACCCAGGTCTTCTACTTAATCGAGAACGACCATATCACCCACCGGGTCATCCATGTCCAGCTGGTTTCAAGGATAGCCCGCACGATCGGGAGATCCCTCCGGCTCAACGAGGACCTCATCGAGGCGATCGCACTCGGCCATGATATCGGCCATATCCCCTACGGGCACTTTGGCGAGAACTGCTTATCACGGCTCTGCGGGCAGTACGGCATCGGGAAGTTTGTCCATAATGTCCAGAGCGTGCAGTTCCTTGACCGGATCGAGGACTGCGACCTCACCCTGCAGGTGCTGGATGGCATTCTCAGCCATAACGGCGAG
>PMKW01000173.1 GCA_003157895.1 Methanoregula sp.
AGCGATCCACGATCTTATCCTCCAGGCCCACCCACACTTCCCATACATATGCTCTTCACCAGCTACTTCGCAAAGAGCCCGGCCTACCCCCCTCACCGGCAATTCCCACCACGATCGCATGGTCGCACTCGTCACGCAGATGCTCGACCTCAACAAACGGTTGCAGGACGCCTCACTAGATCACGACAAGACGCTGCTCCAGCGACAAATAGAGGCGACGGATATGGCAATTGATAAACTGGTGTACGAGCTGTATGGGCTGACGGATGAGGAGATTAAGATCAGAGAAAATAAACCCTCTTAAATACCGGAATCGATTATCTGTAGAGTTTTCTGTGAATTTGGTAGTCCTGCTACTAACTCTTTGACGGGTTTCTCAACGTTTTCCCCGTTCACCGCAAAAAGTGTAAATCATCGAAAAATTTATACAGGATACGTCCATATTTCAGACGGTCAGATGAAATTCAATGAAGGTAATTCTTTGCATTCTCCTGTTGATGGTACTTATTGCAGTTGCATCTGGTGCACCCAGTTATCCAATAAATTCCACGGTTTTAACAACTCATGACAGAACCGTTGTTATTGTCCCCGTGCCACCAGCATCACCCGCACTTATAGGTCACGATGATGTTGCAAACTATTCAGCGTATGGTTATGGGGTCTGGCAGTACGCCCGCGGGCTCGATTACCCGAAACGACTGGACCTCATGCCCACCACCTATACCAATACCTCAGCTACAAATAACGCAAGACTTCTGAATTTCTTTGCTATAACCGATGTCCATATAACAGACGAAGAATCTCCTGCTTCTGCGATATTTTTTGGCATCTACAGCAATGTATCTTCGGCATATTCACCGGTTATGCTCCTTACCAACCAGGTGCTCGATGCCGCGGTCCAGACAATAAATATCCAGCACCAGCAAAAACCTTTTGATTTCGGTATCTCTCTTGGCGATTCCGCCAACAGCGCTCAGCACAACGAACTCCGGTGGTATATCGATAACCTTGACGGCAAAAAGATAAATCCCGATTCCGGCGCAAAGGATGATCCGGTTCCCGGGCCCCACAATGATTACCAGGATGAATTCCAGGCCGCAGGACTTGATCCAACGATCAAATGGTACCAGACACTCGGCAACCACGATCATTTCTTTACAGGATTCTTGGTGCCGGATGATTATCTGCAGCAGACATTAGCCGGCCTTGATATAATCAATCTGGGAATAGTATTCACCAATCCTGCCGGTATCAACAGCCGTGGATACTATATGGGTTCAATCAATGGTTCAACGCCCAATGGTACGGTTATAGGAGTGGGCCCGAACAGTTCGTATCCCATCTCCCCCCCGAAGGTACGTGCAGCCGATCCTGACCGCTATGTACTTACAACATCGGAGTGGATGAACGAATTTTTTACTACCACGTCAAGTCCCAGGGGACATGGATTCAACCAGTCCGATGTGGCAGCGGGATTTGCATGCTATTCGTTCGAACCGAGGTCGGACGTACCGATCAGGGTTATTGTGCTCGATGATACCCAGAGCACTACCGACCCCGTCGATACCAGTTCTCTTGGTTATGGACATGGCACTCTTGACAAGAAGCGTTATGACTGGCTGGTAAACGAACTTGACAACGGTCAGCGTGACGGGAAGCTCATGATAATCGCAGCTCATATACCGATTGGAGTCTTACCTGCGGGCCAGATGGCGGGCTGGAGCAGGTTTGCGTATAAAAACGAAACAGAAGTGATCTCCAAACTTCAGACATATCCGAATTTACTTCTGTGGATCTCGGGCCATCTCCACACGAATCAGGTTACCGCCTTTCCATCACCTGATCCTGTTAACCATCCTGAATATGGATTCTGGGAGGTCCAGACCTCAGCGTTACGGGATTATCCCCAGCAGTACCGCACGTTTGATATAGAACGCAACAGCGACAATACGGTTTCAATCGTTATAACCGACGTTGATCCATCAGTCAGCGATGGGTCACTTGCTGCAAAATCCCGTTCGTATAGTATTGCAGCTCAGGAGATTGACCTCAATCCATTAAACCCATTACCAAATGGTTCATACAACGCAGAACTTGTCAAAAAATTAAATCCTGAAATGACGGAGAAAATAGGAGATTTATTTAAAACCCCCGTAGTCCCGGATGTTGTTACGGATAATAGCGGCGATGATTCATATTCCCCCACCATCAACCCTGGCAAAATCGTAAATCAAACCGTGAACGTTGGGGGAGGATCTTCCGTGACCCGGGCGGAGATGACCGGGATTAATCTGGGAAAAAACCTTGTCATCACTGCAATGCCTGAGACCGTCCTGCCTGGAACAATGGCTGCCCCACCGACAACGGTATACCAGTACATTTCGATAACATCCAGTACAATCCCGGGTGTTGTCAGCCAGACTCTCCTTGATTTTGCTGTGCCGCAGTCATGGCTCACCGAACATGGGTTCACCAATGGTGATATAGTGATGATGCATACCGTGGATGGACAGTGGCAGACACTTGACACCAGGTTCGTTTCTCAGAGTAACGAGAACGTATTCTACCAGTCAACCACACCGGGATTCTCATACTTTGCAATTGCCTATCAAAAGGGTGGCACTACGATGGCACAAGGGACTCCCTTCCCAACCATAACCCCATCAGCATTAGCAAAAACCCCGGTAACAGGTACACCTCATTTACCTGTCACAATAACAACGAAAGAAACACAGAGCCCGGCACTTCCACCAACCACAGCCCCGGGAGAAGGTACGCCACTGACTCCGATTATTATCGGGGTTGTTGGCGCAATTGCCGTCATCGCAAGTGCATTTCTCGTAAGGCGCTGGTGGATCCGCAGGCAGAACCCGGCGCTGTTCCGGGAATATGACTAAAGTTCCGGAGAATGGACGAGGACGAGTATACAGTTAATTGCAAAAATACACACCATGATTGGTGTGTTATTTAAAAAAAAATTTCTTTTTTTTCATCTCCTGTGTTAGCTGCCTCGGCGTCCTTCTTCATGTAATACAACCTCCCTTACCCCCTGCTAAAAAAATACTTGGAGGGGGGTCCCGGCCCAACCCCCCTCCCCCCCAGGTACCTGCCCCAACCAGCTTCAGCTCCATCATTCCCTGACGTAAAACCGCTTTCAGTGAAGCCCCCGCCAACCAAAATAACCGGCAATTTCCGGCCCGCTGAGGGGGGTTCCCGGCCTACCCCCCCTGGCTATGGGTGGGGGGGTTCCCGCGATTTAAAATCCGGGAGGCGGGGGGTTCACGGGCAACCCCCTCCCCCCAAATGTGAGTAACGCACCCATCCCGGGCTTTCAAGGGTATAAAGTTCCAGATGAAACAAAGGGGTTGACAGGGTTCCCAAAAATGAGTAAGCAGCAAAATTCCCGTGCAAGGAAAGGGGGTTCCCGGGTAACCCCCCCACCGCCCAGCCGGGGGGTGGCTCGGCCCGGAATGCAAAGGGGGGAGGGGGTACTCCGCTCTTCCTTACCAGCCAACCCGCACCTTCACAAGGAAAAATTATTTCGTCTACTCATGTATACATAGGTATATGTCATCCACGACAACGATCCGGATCTCCCACCAGACCAAGGATCTCCTTGATGACCTCAAACATCACCCGAAGGAGAGTTACGAAGAGGTCATCGGGCGCCTCGCGACCATGGCCCGTGACGATGAGCCACTCTCCGATGATGAGATCGAGGACATGAAAGCAAGTCTCGACGATATTAAGGCCGGGCGGATAAAATCGCTCAAAACCATCAGAACCGAACTGGGGATCTGATTGCCGTACGAGATCCTGATCCCCCGCCAGGTGGAGCGACAGATCGCAAAGATTCCCCGCGAGTTCGCCACCCGTATCCTTGATGATCTGGAAGGATTCGCCGATGGTCTCGATTACAAACGCTATGATGTCCGCAAGGTCGTGGACTCGCCAAAGACCGCCCCACGGTACCGGATGCGGTCCGGTAACTACCGGGTCCTTTTCTTCATCCTCCATAACCGCATGGTCATTGAAGTGATCTCAATCCGGAGAAAAAAGACCGGCATGGATTATTAAATCCTTTTGAGGGGGCAGGGAATTGCAACTCCCCGGTATGCTCCGGCATTCACCCTTTGCTCTCATCTCAAGCACCGGGTGTATCCGCATGTATGGGGGAAATAGGGTGATTTCCCCGGCCGCTTCATGAACGATACGGTAAGGGAATCAGGAATAACCGTCCGGTCAAATGGACTTTTCCCATCCCTGGCCCATATCGACCAGGGGCCGCACTTCCGTCACCTCGAAGGTTACGGCGGCATGGACCATATTCGCCGCATCCGGCCCGAAAGCCTTTGCCATCTGGATCTTGTAATCGTCCAGCTTCGGGCCGCTGGTTGCCGCTGTTTTCATCTTCAGGTAGACCCGGATCCCTTTCCATTCCGTGAGCGACTTTCCCGGTTCCATGATCAGGAAGACCGCGTTGGGGTTCTCCTGGAGGTATTCCAGGGACCGGTCCCTGCCCAGTCCCATGACCACGGTCTTTTCATCCACCATCCGGGGTGAACCGAACACCGCTGCATTGACGTTGCCTTTTCTGGATGCGGTACTCAGGGTCCCGAGCCGCGGGGCCTTGTTGAAGTAGTCCATCAGTTTTCCTGGCATGAGATACCTTCCTTACCAGCATCGGGATTATTGCTCCCGGCTTAAAAAGGAGCGGATCGGTACAACATGCGGGAAACCCCGGTGCCAAAGTGACCTGAAAGGGTACCACCATTCCCCTTAATACTCCGCCCGCACACACTTCCGGTACCTGATGCTCCTCACCAGCTACTTCGCCAAATCCGCAAAGCACCCCGGCGCCGTCTCCATCGCCCGCTTCCCGCCGAAGTGGTACACCGGCGCCCGCTACCTCCCGCTCGCACCGGAGCCGGAGATGCTCAGGATCGGGGACTGGGACGAATACAAAAAGCGCTACCGGGACGAGATCCTCTCCGTCCTCGATCCGGATCAGGTGCTCCGGGACCTCGAAAAGCTGGGAGAAGGTCGCGACATCGTCCTGCTCTGCTTTGAGAAGGACCGCACTCACTGCCACCGCGGGCTCGTGGCGGAGTGGTTCCTGGAGAAAAAAGGGATCCGGGTTCCCGAGCTCGGGGCGGATCCCACGCTGCANNGATAGATTTTTAAAAAAATCGTTTTAATTTCGATCCCTGCATTCGTCAGGAGTATGTCATACCGAGAACTCTGGTTCTGTACCATACCGAGAGTCCGCTCGCGATGGCAAAAAGAATGACGATAACGATAGTGAGGCCAGGCTGACTGTCAGGATGTACCACCATATTGAGGTATATAACCAGTCCCTCCAGAAGGGAAAGGCCGACTACCATCAAAATTAAGCTATGCTCCTTTTGCGTCATGCAAACTTCAAAATATACTATGTACGCTCATTTTAAAGACCTGGTTATTTTTTCCCTGGAAAGTTGCGATCCGCAATGACAATCAGATGTAAAAAAAATATCCTGCAGTAAAAGCCGTCTGACTGCAACGTTATTTTAAAAAACGGGGATTCCCGGCTTTTCCCTTACGCGGCAATTGCGATAGCGGTCCGGTCCGCTGTAACAGGCAGGACAAACCGGGATACTTCCGGCACCATGGTATAGCGGGTGTACTTCCCCTCGTGCTGATCCGTGACAAGGCCATCGGTGCGGAACCGCTGCATGTACCACCGGACGGTCGGGGCAGTCACCGCGAGCCGGGCGGAGAGCTCCCCCTGCGTGATGCCGGGGTTTGCTGCAACCAGCGCGAGGATCTGCTTCCCGGTCGGGTTCCAGAGATGCTGGAGCACCCTGCGTTCGGCAGGGGTATACCGCCCGTGGTTCTCGTAGTAGCGGATGATGCCGTGGTCCCGCATCACCACGATACGGGTGTTCGATTCCAGCTGGTCGAGATGGTACCGGAGGGTCTCCCGGTTCAGGGACAGTTCCGAGGAAATGCCGGCAAGATCGATCCCGGGCCGGGCAACGATGGCGGTATAGACCGCTGCCCGCTCGGGATGATCGAGCACGTTCTTCGGGTAGATCCGCCGGATGCCCGAAACCCTGCCGGACGCGCCTGCCATGCCGGAATACATCGGGATGGCCGAGCTGCTGCAGGGCATTGGTTCCGCTGCCGTGCGGGCAGGCGACTCGGTCCGGGGCAGGGCAGCCGCGGCCGGCATCGGCATGCCGCAGTTGCACCCGGCAGTCTGCCCGGTACTGGTTTCGGATCCGCTGTGCATGGGCATCATGTTCGCACCTGCCGGTATCGCAAATGCCAGACCGGGCGATGCTACTGCCGCCAGCATCAGGAAGACGACAGCCCATACACTCTTACGGATCATGATTCTCAGTATATTCACAATTGTGACCATATAATCCTTTACCTTGGGGCAGGGCCCGGCTCATCCCTGACCGGTTCTCCTGCCGGCCGGTCTTTCCGGGGGAAGGGAACGGGTTGATTCAGCCGCCCCGCACTTACCCGACAACAAGTTTGCCATTTCCGATTCCCATATCGCAGCTCATGGGGAACGTGCCTGTTTTGTCTGCAGTGAATTCTATCACATTGTCCGCAGAAGTGATCTGCTTGCTGATACCATAGCCCTGGATATTGACGACTTCCATGCAGCCCGAGAGGGTCTTTGGATCTCCCTCGATCCGGACGGTCGTTCCCTGTTTCACGGTAATCACGGCCGGATCGTACTGGCCGTTAATGGATTTCAGGGTGAAGGTCTGCACCGCTCCCGTGCCGGTTCCCGGCGATCCCGCGGAGCCGGATGAGGACAGCGGTCCCGGACCGGGGGTCTGCACAACCGGTGCCGGGTTTTCCGATCCCGATACAAGGGTACTGAAGTGTCCTGCGTACACCATCAGGCCTGCAACTCCTATTATAATGACAATTGCCAAGACTATCCGATTTTCCATGTACTACTCTCCTTTATCCGATCAATTCCAGCCGGTTACCCTGAGCATCCACAGCCACCGCTCCCTTTCGCTACGGCCGGGGTCTGGGACGGTACCGGCACCGTCCCCGAACTGTCCTCGACAATGAGCCTGCCATTGCCCATCCCCATATTGCAGTGGATGGGGAAGGTCCCCGCGGTATCTGCCGTGAACGTGATCACGTTGTCACCGGCCGTGATGTGTTTGCTGATCCCGTACCCGTCGATATTGACCGTGCTCATGCATCCGGTGAGGGTGGCAGGGTCGCCTTCGATCCGGACGGTCGTCCCCTGCTTCACCCGTATCTCTGCCGGGGTATACTGGTTCCCGGCAACTCCCAGCGTGAAGGTCCGGGTTGTCCCGGTTCCTGCTGCCGACTGCGATCCTGATCCACCGGCATTACCCGCCTGCGCACTGCCCGCGGATCCCGGCTGCTGCAGGGAAGGTATTCCCGCACCCGGTGTTTTCTGTACGGTTCCTGTACCGGCGCTTGCCGGGTTGAGGATGAGTATTGCTACAACCGCCACGATGATCACGGCGAGCGCTGCTGTTATTGTTCTGTCCATACTTTCATTGCTCCTTTATCCGATCTGGTTTTCTGATAANNGGGATGAAATGCATCATATCCAGTCCCGAGTTCGTCTTGCTGAGTACCCCGATCACCACCACGTTCCTGCCGAAGAATCCCCGGATCACGTCGCCGGGCTGGCTGAACAGGTGCTCTTCCCGCATCATCTTCGCCTCGTTTGAGCCAAGCACGAGGGGGTAGTACTGCCCGTCGCCGAGATCGTGGATCTGATAGCCGCTCATGCTCCCTTCCGCAAGCACGAACTTCTCCGGGGGCGTCTCGCTGATGTTGAGGGAGTAGAACATCTTCGGTACGGATTCCGGGTTGAGCTTCGTGAAGACCCGTCCCTTCTCCCCGTCGATTCTGTTGAACATATTCGTCCCGAGGAAGTGCATGGAATCAACCGGGGAACCCGTTTCTTTCAGGACACCGCCGATATAAATCCGGTCAATACCGAAGAAATTCGTCAGGCTGTCACCGGGCTTTGCAAACAGGCTCTCGTTCTTCATCATCGCCGCTTCCATAGACCCGATCGTCATCGAATCCTCTTCCGGGATGCTCCCCCCTTCAGCCGCGTCGAAACGGGCGAGCGCATTGTTC
>PMKW01000131.1:0-1324 GCA_003157895.1 Methanoregula sp.
GTCATTCCCAGCAGGGGAACTCCCGATGTCCCGCATATATAACTGCCCTCAATCATCGGTAAAAGATGGGAAACCGGATCATATATGGGTAGTGATTTAATCCGGCAATGTGGTGCAGATAGTTTTCCGGTCTGGTGCACTACGGCATATCACGCCACCTTTTCAGGAAAGGGTAAGCGGATCTGCGCCATCATGGGCGCGTTATAACTAGTTGTCACTTCCCCCCCGGCCGGCACGTCCCGGTGGTGCCGCGAACAGCACAACTCTTAAGTTTATACACTGCGATTTTATTGAGTCAGGAAAAGAATCCATCCTGATGACACAAAAACGGGGTTGTGGCCTAGCCCGGTATGGCGACGGGCTCCAGCGGTCTTTGCGTTCTTTGTGCTCGCAGATGATGAACNNGAGTTCAAATCTCACCAACCCCACGTTTTCTCATACTGCTCTTTTCTTATCCCCGTCCATGTTTTCCGGTTCCAGTTTCCCGTGCATGAGAACCCCGCCGGCAAGCGAAAAGAAAGCGAATATGGCGCTGACCGGCACGACAAGGGGCAGACAGAACAGCAAATAACCGAAGATGAAGGAGAGGCGTGGGAAAAGCCCGGGGTCCATGGATGGGACATACTGGGTCATTGCACCCAGGGCAAGCATGAGGGAGATGGCCGTGATGGTGCCGATGAAACCCGTGAGGTACAAGCTCCACGGTGAGGGGCCACGCCGCTCCTTCCGGTGGCGGATTATTACCGAAACACTCCCGGCAGCTGCCAGCACAACCGGAGCGACGATGAATGCCACGAAGGAGAACCGGTCGGCCCTCGTGCCGAGCATCACGTACACATCGCTTGCGAAAATGATTGCGGCAAGAATCAATCCGGAAAGAAATCCCGGAATGATGATCGCCATCCGATCCGTTTTATCAGACACTCCCAGCATCTTACTACCTCTTTTTGCTGTGAATCTTTATGAGATTCTCCGCCGCCTTTCCCTTCCCATGCCTGAAAAAAACGGCAGGAAGAAGATCGTGATGTTAATTTCCCATTGCGTACCTCTTCTTATCATGACAGATGAACGTTACCGGCGGGGATGGGAGAAGCTGAAGGAAGTTGACGGCGAGGCAGGGACAAAGGTCATCGAGAGCCTGAAGGATGTTGCACCCGACCTTGGCCGGTATACCATCGAATTCCCGTTCGGGGACATCTACAGCCGCCCGGGCCTCGACCTAAAGTCCCGAGAGATGGCGGTTGTTGCTGCTCTTACTGCCCTTGGCAATGCTGCCCCGCAACTCCGCGTCCACATCCACGGGGCCCTGAATGTCGGGGTAACC
>PMKW01000131.1:1365-2616 GCA_003157895.1 Methanoregula sp.
TTCTCCGCTCACCGGATGTTTGCGCAACCAGTTTGTTTGGTAACTTTATCATAGATTGGCGGCACATTATTGAACAATACGGAGAGTTCCATGTATTTAGTCGGAGAAGCACTCATTGGTGATGGCGCAGAACTGGCGCATATCGACCTTTTGATGGGAGATAAGGAAGGGCCGATAGGGTCGGCTTTTGCAAATGCGGTTTCACAATTGTCAGTCGGGCACACCCCCCTTCTTGCGGTGGTACGCCCGAACCTGCTCACGAAGCCGGCCACCATCGTTATCCCGAAGGTCACCCTGAAAGACATGTCTCATGTCAACGAGATGTTCGGCCCCGTGCAGGCCGCGGTTGCAAAGGCGGTTGCGGATTGTGTTGAGGAGAACGTGTTTGCGGGGATCGATATCGAGGACACGGTTATCATGGTGTCCGCGTTCGTCCACCCGGATGCAAAGGACTACAACCGGATCTACCGATATAACTACGGCGCGACCAAACTTGCCCTCCACCGTGCACTCGACAAGTTCCCGGACACGAAGACGCTTGTGTTCGAGAAAGACCGTGCAGCCCACGGTATCATGGGATTCAAGGTGCAGCGCCTCTGGGACCCCCCATACCTCCAAGTGGCAATGGACCTCGTGGACATGGCCAAGGTCGCCCAGGTCCTGAAGAACGTGCCCGAGAACGACCACGTGATCATCGAGGCAGGAACCCCGTTAATCAAGAAGTTCGGCCTCTCTGTCATTGGCGAGATCCGCAAGCTGCGCCCGAACGCATTCATCATCGCTGACATGAAGATCCTCGATACCGGCAACCTCGAGGCCCGCATGGCAGCCGATGCAACCGCTGATGCGGTTGTCGTCTCCGGTCTTGCCCCGACCTCGACCATCGAGAAAGCAGTCTCTGAAGCCCGCAAGGTCGGCATCTACTCGATCATCGACATGCTGAACGTATCAAACCCGGTTAAGCTTATCACCAGCCTGAAAGTCAAGCCGGACATCGTGGAACTCCACCGTGCGATCGATGTCGAGGAGACCGCCCACGCCTGGGGTGACATCCCGGCACTCAAGAAAGCGGCCGGCGGCAAGTTGCTCGTTGCGACTGCAGGCGGCATCCGCGTGGACGTCGTGAAGGACGCCCTCAAGGCAGGCGCTGACATCCTCGTGGTCGGCCGTGCAATCACTGCGTCGAAGGATATCGGACATGCTGCGGATGAGTTCCTCGACCAGCTGGACCGGGAAGAGATCGACCAGTTC
>PMKW01000133.1 GCA_003157895.1 Methanoregula sp.
GTGTGACCTGCGTATAGGAGTGAAAGATTAATCGAACCCGGCATCAGCTGGTTCCTCCCTAAACATGTCGCAGCATGACCTAACCGGAGGTCGTTGGTGAGGTAGAGCACTGATTGGGGGAGCTGGGCGGGAAACTGCTCACCCTCCTGTCAAACTCCAAACTCCCCAACACCCTAGATGGTTGGAAGTCCGCAATGCGGGGTAAGCTTGTATTGCGTAAGGGAAACAACCCAGACCGTGGTTAATGTCCCTCAATGTAGGCTAAGTGTAAACACTGAAATTGGTCCTAGGTCAAAGACAACTGGAAGGTGAGCTCAGAAGCAGCTATCCTTTAAAAAGTGCGTAACAGCTTACCAGTCAAGATTTAGGGCGGTGAAAATGGACGGGGCTAAAGCCTACTACAGAGACCACGGAGCACCGAAAGGTGATCTGGTAGGGAGGCGCTCTGCATGGGTAGAAGCTGGGTCGTAAGTTCCAGTGGACCGTGTAGTGTTGAGAATTCTGGCACTAGTAGAAGCATAGATGGGTGAGAATCCCATCCGCCGCAGGGGCTAGGTTTCCTCGGCAATGTTCGTCAGCCGAGGGTTAGTCGGTCCTAAGCTGCACCGTAACTCGAGTGTAGCGAAAGGGAAACAGGTTAATATTCCTGTACCTTATGATTTTAAGTCGCAAGACCCTGACGCTTTGGGGTATGCCCGGCGGGACTGTCGTCCCGTCCAAGCGTATAATTCCGTGGAGTACCGTAATGGTGAGAAAGGGAAGAAAGCGTGATGGGGAAACCAGGCAAATTCCCGGAGCCCATGAAAAGGGAGTCATAAGTCCGTACCGAGAACCGACACAGGTGCCCCTCGCTGAAGAGGTGAAGGCGTGTCGGATTTAAATGTAGTTAAGGGAACTCGGCAAATTGGCCCCGTAACTTTGGGATAAGGGGTGCCTGCCTGGAGATCAGGCAGGTCGCAGTGACCGGGTCGCACTAACTGTCTAATAACAACATAGGTGACTGCAACTCCGAAAGGACTAGTATAGTCACTGATTCCTGCCCAGTGCGAGTATCTGAATACCGGGTTCAACCGGACGAAGGACTCGTAAACGGCGGGGGTAACTATGACCCTCTTAAGGTAGCGTAGTACCTTGTCGCTTAATTGGCGACTTGCATGAATGGATTAATGAGTGCGATACTGTCCCTAACACATATCCGTTGAACTTTTTGTCCTAGTGCAGAGACTAGGGACTCCTGATGGGAAGTGAAGACCCCGTGGAGCTTTACTGCAGCCTGTCGCTGGATTACGATAATTCTTGCGCAGTGTAGATGGGAGGCGTTATATCCGTTTCTTTCGGGGAACGGGGAGCCAACGATGAGACACCATCCTAGTTTTGTTGTAGTCCTCACTCTTACGAGGACAACGGTAGGTAGGCAGTTTGGGTGGGGCGCCACACCCTCGAAAAAATATCAAGGGTGCCCCAAGGTCAACTCATGTGAGTCAGCAACTCACAGAAGAGTGTCAAGAGCATAAGTTGGCCTGACGCGATCATGCAAAGCAAATGATCGCGAGAGGAAACTCGGGTCTAACGAACCAATATAGCCTTTTGGTGAGGCTTATTGACTACAGAAAAGCTACCCCGGGGATAACAGAGTCGTCGCCGGCAAGAGCACATATCGACCCGGCGGCTTGCTACCTCGATGTCGGTTCTTTCCATCCTGGCCGTGCAGCAGCGGCCAAGGGTGAGGTTGTTCGCCTATTAAAGGAGATCGTGAGCTGGGTTTAGACCGTCGTGAGACAGGTCGGTTACTATCTATCAGGAGTGTTTGGAGTCTGAGGGTAAGAATGAAATAGTACGAGAGGAACTTTCATTCGGCGCCTCTAGTGGATCGGTTGTCTGACAAGGCAGTGCCGAGCAGCCACGCGCCAAGGGATAAAAGCTGAAAGCATCTAAGCTTGAAACCNNGTCCAAACACTAGTGCTCACCACATTAAACCCAGACGAAATTCTGAGTGCAAACCAAATTTTATATCCTATCCTGACATAGAGGATAAGGTATCATCCTACACGGTCGCCAAGGTGGCGGAGCGGCCACGCGGTTGACTGCAGATCAACTACACTCCGGTTCAAATCCGGACCTTGGCTTTCGGAGATGTGCGTCAGCACATTGACGAGGAGGAGAATCGAAAACGATTCTTCGACATCGTCGGTAACATGTGTCCGCCCTCCGTTACAAAGCATCTAAAGCAACATCGTGGTGATTGCGGCCATAGCTTTCGGGAAACACCTGGTCTCATTCCGAACCCAGCAGTTAAGCCGGAACACGTAGTATGCTGTACTGAGGTACGCGAGTCCCCGGGAACCATACCAAGCTGCAATCACCTTNNAGGTCCGCGACCTGCGATGATGAGTATAAAAAAAAAGGATGACGGGGTCATCCGTTCAAAAATGATCTTAATGCCTCTTCCAGATTACAATTCCCGCAGCCAAGGCGATCGCCCCGGGCAGGGTGTACTGGAGCGGGGCGTGCTGGGTTGTCCGCTGGACCGGGGCGGTTGTAGCAGCTGTTGCCTGGGGCGTCGGACTTCCTGCATCCGTGACCTGGAACGGGATTTCCGTATAGGTATCATCACCATTATCGGGGTCACTGAACGCTGCAATAAGTGCATCAGCCGCGTCGCTACCCTGCAGGCTTCCTGCACCATTGATCTTGAAGAGGATCATGCCGTTGTTACCTTGCAGGGCGCGGACGTAATCTCCGCTGGCAAAGATGTCGAACGTGTTGTTCTCCATCGGGTGCTGCACGATGATATAACATGGTCCTTTGGGAAGTTTATCTGAAAGTTGCGTATCGCCATTGAAAGTAAATGATGCATCAGAATTTACCGGGGTTGTCGTATTGAACACAAAGTTATTGCCAATAATCCATATCTGGACGGTGGGCGGTTCTCCTTCCGCAAATCCGGAAACCGTAAAGGGCTCTCCTGGTGAAATTGTTGCCGGAGAGATCTCTGCGGTTATGAAGGGCTTTTTCAGGATAATCCCGACATTGGCGGCATCCGTGGCCAGCTGGTCCTTTGCTTTCGGCTGGCTCATCGCATAAACGGTGTATGTCCCGGCATCCACCGGGAGATTAGCAGTGTAATAGACATATTCCCAGGTTTTATCCGGTTTTGTTTTCACGAGCGTGAATGAGTCCGGGTTTTCGCTGACGACAGGTTGCAGTGGCGAGGTAAGTTTTCCCCCGTCACTGGGGATGCCGGGTCCGTTCATGAAGGTGCCGGGTCCGGTTATGAAGAGGTACGTGGAATCGGAATCAAAATTATGGCCGCTGAAAACCACTTTTTCTCCCAGGTAATATGACTTATCCCCTTGTGCGGCAATGGTAACTCCCGTGTCTGCGGATACATTGCCTCCGTTTGATGTGTCCGTATCGGTTGGCAGGACCATGCCTTTCGGCGGGGCCATGACGAACGATATCCGGTCAAAATGCGTACTGTTGATATGCGATAAGTCCCGTGGCGTGCTGGCTGCATAGACCGTGTACATCCCGGAATCTATCATGACATTATGCGTGTCCCACGTGTATGACCATGTGTTATCCGGTCCGACACGGGCTGCTTGGAACGTGGATGCATCGCCATCAATAACCGGAGATTGTCCCGGATGGGTGCTCTGGAGCTGTGCACCGTTTGTTTTCAGGTTGGGTCCGGTGATAAAGAGATACGTTGTACCTGAACCGGTGTTGGTACCGGAGAACGTAACCGTATCTTCCCAAATGTAATATTTTAACTGGACGAGTTTGGCTATGGTTACGGTTCCATCGCTGCCGGTCCCTGCCGGGCTCCCCGTGTCTGCAGATACGGGGGATATCATCAGAGCTGCTGCACCAACTATGATAAGCAGCAGAATCATCTTCCAGAACCCTGACGGGTTGTTGCTGGTTTGTTTGGACATACGTAAATGTATTGATATTTACAATATAAAAAGTTATTCTGACCCGTGGTTTTTACGCTGACTTTCTTACCGGGGCTGAACGGTTCGCAAGTATTTGCCAACACCATTTTTTAATAGGGAATCTTTTCCATCGGGATCAGGCATTTTTTAAAAAATTATACGGAGGGTTGATGTTTCAGCGGATCCGGGCATTTGCCCGGATCTTTGCGTTCCTGTAGAGATCCAGAACTGCAATCCCGCCGACCGTTGCCACGACAAACGCAAAGCAGGACAGGGCAAGAACGTACAGGAGCCCGGCTGCAATCCACACCTCAATGGGGGTCGTGAACGAAGTGTACATCTGGCTGGCAAACCGCCACGCGAGCGAGGCAGCGAACACTACCATTCCAAGGCAAAGAACGCAGGTTGCCACTTCACCCCAGGTATTCTTCATCAGGGTAAACGATCCCAAAACCGCTTCCTTCAGGCTCTGCCCCTCTAGCACGATGAGGGGCACGACAAACACGGTAAGGAGGAACAGGAATACTGTGATTGCTGAAAGGATCAGTGTACACTCGAGCGCCCAGCTGATGAGCCACCCGTCCCCGCCAAATACCGGAGGCAGGTTGGGAATGTAGAGGGTCGGATTTAGGACGAAGTTGAAGGGGAACTGGTAGCGCACCATAAACAGGAAATACCCGAGTTTAAAGTAGAGTGCCGAGATTATATTGAATGGCGAGAGCCACGTTGGTACAAAGGAATACATGCCGGCAACATAGATCAGCGTGCCGGCAAGTGCCACGACCGCGGACCACCCGGTTAGAGGCTTCAGGTATTTTTTTGTCTTGCTGAGTCCCTGAAAGAATGAGATCGTACCGCCTTCCTTTGAAGAGAGACTTAAGGCAAGGCCCGCCAGTAAGAATACCAGGCAGAACACTGTCAGGAACCCGGCCACGAATGTCAGGACAAGCGATGGGAGGACAGAGCCGGTATCATCGAAGAACAGCCACTCCGGTATTACGTAGAGCCCAGCCTGGGCTATGAGGTGCACGGCCAGCACAAGCCCGGCAAGGAGCGGGAACCAGAGGAGCTGCGGGTTATGGATAAGGGTTTTCGTGCCTGACAGGGCGGCCCCGATTCCCCGCCGGATCGTTCCCGGTCCGCCGGCTCCGCCGTCCGGACTTCCCTCAAGGGCGGTTTCCGGCAGGTTAACAATATCCGCCTGCAAGGCACGGAACACCGGCGGTTTCCGGCACAGGCCGAACCAGTGTCCGGCAGTTTCAAATACGTGTTTCATTCTTATTTTACTCCCACTTCATCAGTTCATATGACTGGAACGGGTCTACACCATCGAGATATCGGTTCGGGAACTGGTACTGCACCGGAACGGGAATGCCCGGCACGACCCAGAACGTAATCGGCGTCCCGTCGCGGAAGGAGCCCGTGTATTTCCGGGCACCGGCATATGTCCCTGCCGGTACTGTTACGGTTTCCACGCCCCGATCCGTAAGCGTGGTATTCATCTCCCCCATGGGGGTGATCCCCGTCAGGCCGGATGGCTTATCATCCCGACGGGAACCCTCCGGGTCTGCAGGGAGATTAACGGCCGGCTGTGTTTCCCCTTTAATCGTCTCGACCATCGTTCCCCTGAGAAATGCTCCCGATGGGACGGCATAAGTCATCTCGCTGACGATGATATCTCCATTTTTCGTACGGGTAACGAGATTGTTTGTACAGCATTCTGTGTAATCCCCGGTGTAGGTGATGGTATACCGTACTGCCGGCGTGCCCTGATAGGTATCTTCAGACTTCACCGTCTTCACGGTGCCCTCCCATTGGTACCGGGGATTAGGCGGCATGGTCACGGAGTTGTTCTCACGGTATTCCACCCATTGGTACGTGCCAAAGATCTCCACCTGCGTTACAGCGGGGGCCGGCTGTGTGGCCGCTGCGGGCGTCTGACTGGCCAAGGCTTTTGTGATCTCTGCCTTAACCCCGGTATGGGACACAACCGGCGTTATTGTAACTGTGACTGCGGGGGGTGGAGGTACCGTGTCTGTACAACCCGCGGACGATGCGGCAAGACCAAGGATCAACGCGATAGCGATGGAGAACTTCGGGGTCATGATGACATCAGGCTCCCACCAGCATATAGATCCGCGATTATAATTCCCAAGGATGTTGATCCGAGAGCAGTCAGCACGCCGCAGGTAAGGATGAACCCGTAGCAGGCAACCGTCATCAGCACCTGCCCGCGGGACATCTGGAGGAAGAAGTCGTAGTCAAGATTGAGCAGCAGGGGTGACTGGCCGATCAGGAGCCCTGCGGCAACTACCATGAGGATGATTGCCCCGAGGACAAGGATGCAGCCCAAAAGCTCGCGCCAGGTCTTCATCATGAGGGTGACCGACCCTGCAAGAGCCATCAGCAGTCCTTTCCTCTCCAGTACGATGCCCGGCACGACATACAGGGCCAGCAGGAACAGGACAATGTTGATGGCCATGATCCTGAACGAGAAATAATACATGGCAGAGATCCCGTTGGGTACATAGTACGCATAGGGCATGTTGAAGAGGGCCATATCGATGGAAAAGATGACCTTGCCGATGAACCGGCTTAGGGAAATTAATTCAAAGACGACTGTTGCAACAAACGCCATCATGACAGACAACGCAGCGAATGAACCGGCGTGGGTGCCGACCCCTGCAAGTGCCTTCCGGATCGTGACTTGCATTTTTGCAGGACCTGCGTTCCGGTACAGGACCAGAGCTGCAAGCAGGCCGGTGAAGCAGGACAGGCAGAATACTTCGATCAGGAATAAATGCATGTTAAACACACTGAGGCCTGAGTTGCCGAAGGGAATCCAGATACCGGAGAACAGGGGGATGGAATCAGTATGCGTCACGCTCCACCCTTCTGCCACGAACAGGAAAAAGATCACGAGCCCTGCCAGGAGCGAGAACCAGAGCAGGCGCTTCTCCCCAAACAGGGTCCTGATACTCCCCGTGGCGATGCCGATCCCGTGCCGGACCCGTCCGGAACTGCCGGCGGAGCCACGTCCCCTGGGTTGCGCAGGATGAACCGTTTCAGGATCGAATACCATGAGTGCGGGAGCGGTATGAAATGCCAGGGGTTTCCGGCACAGGCCGAACCAGTATTCAGCAGTTTCAGATACCCGGGTCATGAGGCATGCTCCGGTTTTTTCAGGCTCGTTTCCGGCAAACCGGCTGTCCCGCTGCCCGGTCCGGCATGGGAGAGATTCGCACCTGCAACACCTGCTGCAGTAAAACCCGCAGCCATAATGATCGAGCAGGCAAGAATGAACCCATAATAGACAACCATCATCAGCGGATGGGTGAGGACGGTGGCGTGATAGCTATAACCCTGGTAGAGCAGCTGGGGCAGCTGGCCAATCACCAGTGCTACGGCAAAGACACCCGCGATGATTGTCCCATACACAAGGATGCAGCCCAGCATCTCGCGCCAGGTCCTCTGTATCATGGTTATCAATCCTGCAAGAGCGGGAACCGGCCCCGTTTTTTTCAGCACAATGAGCGGTACCAGGCAGAGTACGAAAAGGAACAGGACCGTGTTGATGAACAAAAGGAGGAACGAGTAAAAGAACGCCATCACGTCCCCATAGGGGATATAGGCATCGGGAATCCCGATGATGAGCACTTGGATGCCCATCACGATATCACCGAAAAACTCGATTCCGGAGATTATCCCAAACGCGATGGTCGCGATAATAGCCATTGCAAGGGACAGTACGGCAAGCGGACCGATATGGGTACGGGCCCCGGCAAATCCCTCACGGAACGTGACCGTCTTTTTTACCTCGTTCCCGTTCCGTTGCAGGACAAGGCCGGCCAGCAGGATGGCGAAGCAGGACAGGCAAATCAACTCGACCAGGAAGAGCCATGGGTCAAATACGATGAACGAGTTGCCGGATGGGATCGTTATCAGGAGGGGCAGGGTCTCGTCAAACTGTTGTACATCCCAGACTTTTGCCACGATCAAAAAGAACATCGCGAGCCCGGAAAGGAACGAGAAAACGAGCAGGTTCCGGTTCCTGACAATCGCCGTAAGGCTTGCTGCAGCGATAGTGACTCCCAGCCGGATCCGTCCGGAACCGCTGCTGCCGGGCCGGTCGGCAAGCATTGTTTCCGGTGGGGCCGTGAGGAGCGCCGGTGCCGTGCGAAACGTCGGGGCTTTCCGGCACAGGCCGGACCAGTGTTCAGCAGTTCCCGATACCCCTGTCATTTTACACGCTCCCTGATTTTTGTGAGCAACTCTTCAGCCATTTTTGTCGGGTCGGCAGTTTTCTCAATTTCGATCCCGAGTTCTGAAGCGAAATCCCAGATGAATTCGATACACCGGGTGAATTCATCGCACGCCTTGCAGTCGCCGTCATGCTCGTACCAGACCTGCATGCCATGCTTCTCCGACACAAAGATATAGGCATTTGTCTGGAACGGGATCGACTTCCCGGACAGGACGCCCTGCTTTACATCGATCTTCTCGATCTGGATCCGGTTTGCACACGCCATCTCCCGCAGCGAGGCATCGATCTTTTCGTCCATAGCCAGGAGTGCCTGTGAAACGCCCTGCCTTGTTATCCCGATATGGTCTGCGATGGAGACGTTGGACATTCCGCTGCGCCGCATCTTCCAGAATCCGAACTGTTTATCGTTCATCGGAAGGAACATATGTAAATGTATGTATGTTTACAGTATAAAAATATGGGGTCTTTTTTGTTCACGTTCTTGTGTGGGGATGATGAGCGCAGTACCGACGGGCACACCCGGGGCCCTATAATCTCATCGCGGTTGAGAAATACCTGGTCGAGTGTCGAACCCGGCAGTTAAGCCGGAACACGGAGTATGTTGTACTAAGGTATGCGAGTCCCCGGGAAAGATACCAAGCTGCAATCACCTTTCCTTATTACACGGTCTTTCTGTTCTAATGAAATTTTACCAGAGAGCGAATGCTCTCGTTAAAAAAAATGTCATTGTATCGTTTTTACGGATACCGGCAGGTCCGCAGCCTCGAGTGACAGTTTTAATTATTCCGTCAACCTCCGTGCAAGTCTGCCGTTCTCTTTATCAGGCAATCTTCATGCCCGCACGGGGCGTTACGGGACGAAAAGAAAAAGTTTATTTTCCTCACACGCGGTTGTCGGTGGTACGAGGGGAACAAGGGTTTCTTCTGTTGTTCCGACCTACCGGGTAGAGTTATTTCCGTTGTTGGTTTTTCCGTACGATGCTGCAGCCGCGGCGGTTACGGCCGGGATGCTGTGGAAGAGAATTTCTGGATCTGGTTATTTTCCTGATCCGCGGCATACACCGAACCGTCGGAACCTGCGGCAATACCCCAGGAGGATTCGTCCTGGTGCGGGTCCTGGGACACCAGCTGTTTTATTATCGGCCCACCTGATGACGCGAAGGCATCGATCTTGTTCACCGCGCCATAGATATCATCGATATACACAACCGAGCCTTCGGGACTCACGGCGATGCCATAGGGGCAGTAGAAGACATCGTTTCCCATGTTGGCGGAGTCCGCCCCGGTCCCCCACTGGGTGATAAACGCGCCGGAATGAGAATACTTCACAACCCGCAGGTTGTAGGTGTCCGCGACATATACCGAGCCTTCGGGACCGACCGCTATCCCTCCGCCACCCCCGTTCTCCCAGTCGAATCCCTTGTCGTGTCCGTCGTACCCGGATCCGGCCCACTTTCCGTCCCACGCTGCCATGAACGTACCGGAAGAGGAGAACTGCTCGATGCGGGCATTGTCCTTGTCCTCCACGTATACCGAGCCATCCGGGGCTGCCGCAATATTCTCCGGGTCTTTAAACTGGCCGGGCCCCGTCCCTTCTGAACCCCATTCGGTGATATACCCGCCGGACGAGGTATACTTCACGATCCGCGAATTCTGTGAATCTGCAACATACACCGATCCATCGGGGCTGACTGCGATGCCATTGGGGGTGAGGAGCTGGCCGGGTTCGTCGCCATGGGGGCCCCACGTTGTGATGAGCGACCCGTCCGGTCGGAATTTCCAGACGGAATTGTGGGGAGCCCCGGTATCGAGATGCTGCGTTACATAGATATTTCCTGAACGGTCAATGGCCACATCGTACGGGCTTTGCATGGAGATCGGCCACCCGGCCGATGAATTTCCTGTGGTTTCTGCAGGGGTAGTTCCTGTGCTGCCTGCGCCGGGACTCCCACTGCTCCCCTTCGTCTGATCAAAATCTGATGTTTTTGTCGTTGTGAAACTGGTGCACCCTGCCGCTATGCATACCAGCAGGATAAGCACAGCTCCCGCAATCCATGGTCCTGATCCCTTCATGTCCTCTCAGCCGCCTGAACTGTTAATGAAAAAAGGGTGATTAATTATCCGCGTTTCCCGACAAAGTTGCTATTTCCATTGGGACATTCTTTGGGTTTGGATTGCATTGAATCGGGATCATTATGCATCATTTCTCCGATAAATGTTGATCCCCCGGGCTCCATATTTAAATTAAACACTCCATTATCGGATGTTGGGTTGCCCGCTGTACTTGTCGACTCAAACGATATGTCACAGTATGCCTTCCAGGTACCCGAAAGGGCTCCCGTTTTATCTACAGTCCCCGTAAACGTGATTGGACATCCGGTTTCTTTTATCTTTGCCGAACCAGTAACATCACAGGCCGTCTGAGTAAATGTGATCGGAAGCGTGATGCCAACACCATTCCCACGCACACCTGTCCAGGGATCGGGATTATCCGTGCTAGGTGGGTAAAAAGCTTTTCGAAGATCGTCACAAAAGTTATGACTGGCAAACGCATCCCAGTCCCCGGTCCACGATGTCGCTGCGGTCACCGCCGGGCAGGTTGCTGCCGTGGCGGAAGCGGATGAGCTCTGGCCCGATGACGACGATGATCCGGAACTTCCTGACGAAGTCGTTGTCGTTCCAATGGTCTTATTGAAGGTACACCCGGCAAGCGCCACGGCGATAATAACCAGACAGACTGCGATAATGCCATATGATGAAATCCTCATGGTATTCCTCTCTATATTCAAAAACCCCTTTGGTAATGCCGAAGGAAAGGCATTGATGCAAGGGTATAAAAATTCTGTTTGATGTTCAATTATAAAAAAGGCATCTGTATGAGATACGTACCGTATGCGTATAAATATCCCATTAACAGAGGTAAATCTTTGTAACTCGTTCGGAATACCGGTATTCCGTACACTAGAAAATCCGAAGCGGAGGGCTCCTGAACCATGAACAAGTTCCGTATCAACACCCCCATCTCCAAAAAACACCAGGACCTGCTGAAAAAATATACTGATACATATGAAACCCAGCAGAAAGTCCTGGAACAGGCCCTGGAAAACCTGGATACCCGGCAGAACCAGAGATCCGCTTTATCCCCGGAACAGGANNGCAGAAGTATGTAGCCTGTTCCAAACCCATGGAATATGCACTGGAATATTATTATCAGAAGCCCCTGAAGGAATGCCAGCTTGCAGAAGTCATTGAAGGGATCGTCATCAATGCCCGGATGTCCCACTGGTTCGACACGGTGGATTACACGGACGATGGTGACTATTATACGCTGAAAATTACTCATCGTCTGGGAGTTAATGCCACAAACCTCATCAGAACGATGATCGAAAGTGCGTCTGCCACGTACGGAGTCCGTGCCGAGAGCACGACCTCCGGGAAGACCGTTTTTATGAAAATATTCAAAAAGAACTAATTTTTTTATGGTGAAACGGCAGGTACGGACAGGACCGGCATAACCCTTCGTCATGGCCGGCACCCTGCCGGCAGGATGCATGGCCATTGCATGACCTGTGTCATGGCGGAGGGAACAACCGGATTCTTCTTTTTCCGGGAATTTCTCATGCTCTCCGGGATGAACATTACCGGGACGGATATGCCGGGGAGAGGTACACGGTCTGATAGTACCGTACCCCCGGGTTTCTGCCCTTGTGCCGGGAGGGAATGATACCGGGAAGAGAAACACCGATATAAACGTGGCGATACCAAAAAAGCCGGGGGGGCCCTTTGAAATTTACGGAGTATCCCTGGAAGAACCAGGGGGTATGGCACGGATATCGTTGGCGACCTGTGCAACGGGCATCCCTGTATGTGAGGAGCTCCTTTCCAGTACATTGTTCCGTTCTTCTGCCTTCCGGAGTTTTTCCCGGAGGTACCTGCGCTGGAGGGCGACCCCGGCCTGCCGGACGAACGCCTCCACGGTCTCCTGATTTGTCAGGTCGTCCTCATGCTGGAACCTGAGCGAGATATTTCCATATATTCCCTTACGGCAGGTGCACCCCATCGCATAAAATTTTTTCAGCGAAATGCTCTTCTCGATCTCGTTGCAGAGCGGCTCCGGGATCATCCGGTATGTCTGCACGTAAAGACTCACAGGAACCGGTACCAGGATCCCTTGTGAAAAATGATCAAATGCCTCTGGTGATTTTTCCAGCGAAACCGGGCCCTGAAACAGATCACTGAAATACTTCAACTGAATCTCAGTGATCTCTTTGTTCCCGGCGGTTGCCTGCATTGTGGTCGTGTTCATATCGGGGTTGATTGACATGACATTAACATGCGCCTTTGGTTCAAGCTCTGCGATGCTGTCTGCGATATACTGGTAGATGTTCTCATCATCGTCCATATCGGCGAACTTTGCCGAGGTCCGGGCAAGGAATTCCAGGTTTTTGATATACCTGTTGATCCGGGTAATGTTCTCGATGATACACGTTATACCCTGTTCGCCGTCTTCGAATACCGTGGGTACCTGTTTCAGACTGAAATAAAAGGTTTCACCGGCAAGCACAACCGAGAACCCGGTACCATGCTCACGGGGGATCTCTCCCCCGTTTTCCGGACTCATTAAGGGGAGTTTTTTGAAAAAGGGATGGTCGATCTCCGCAATCGCCTTTCCAAGGAGGGTATTTTGTTCTGTTTTCAGGAAGGAGAGCAACGGTTCATTGAGCTGGAGGATCCGGTGTTCCGCATCAAGCATAAGAACATAATCGGAAGAGAACTCGAGCATTGCCGATACCGGGACCCGGTGGGAGAGGGTGTACACTTTGGCAGCCCCGGTGAGCTGGACCTCCAGCTGTCCGGAGATCAGGAGCATATCGAGATACTTGGCGACTAGGTTTCTGTTCATCTCCAGTTTCTTCGCGATGTTCGTGATCGTCTGGCCTTTCGGGTACCAGCGGAGATACGCCTTGATCCGGTCGGTCTTATCCTCATCCAGAACATTGAGTGCCATACGGAGTGTAAAATTTCACCGTCTGCAAAGTTAAGCATTTTTAAATATATCGACATATATTATCGCCGTATTTTCGGATATCCGGCGACAGGCAATTCTTGAGGGGGATCTCTTGCATGGCAGACCTGATTTGCATATTCATTTTAATCGCTGCATCCACGTCATATTGTCGGATGGGGACACGTCTCCGGGGTTCCTGGCGCCGCTTTGCAGTACTGCGGGCACCAGCCATGAAGGGTAATCAGGCCCGGATCCTGTCGGTAGTTTACCGCATGAAACATGTGCATGGGTATCTGGTCGCGATCGCAGTCGTGCTGCCCGCGATCGTATGCCCAGGGTACTTATCCGTCAATAGCGGGGGGCAAGCCCACAACCAGGGATCTCCCTGCCACCCGGCGGTTAATCTGCAAAATTCATCCGGAATACCGGTA
>PMKW01000128.1 GCA_003157895.1 Methanoregula sp.
CCCGACGAGGAGAAGGGAGGCTTCAGCCGACCTTCGATTGCGGACGGGACATCAGACCAGGAGGAGAAGAACCCATCAGGATTCTTCAAAGTCTGAACGACCATCAGGCCGCGAAGAGGAGAAGATAGACAGAGGCCGGCCTTCGATCGCGCGACCGTTACCACACCGGACCCGATCGATGAAGTGACGGTCAACAGAAACCAGGGGACTTTTATTTGTTTTGAAAATTTACCCCCTCCGACCACCCTACCCTATTATGGGTGAAACTGATACTGACATTTTCAATAATCATCATCGTAAAACTGGAGAGAACACCTGCAAAGTCTGTAGCAGGAAATGACAGGATGTCTGGGGGGTCTGAGGGGGAAAATTAATACAAGACCCTGCAATTCCAAAGCTGAAACCCCTCTTTTTGAGAGTCCATTTCACAATATTTAAGGATGTATTATTTGCAGGAAGCGCCGGGTGGAAGCGGTGCAGGACCGGAATCAGGGGAATATAGTTTTTCCCCCTCCGACCCCCCCAAGCCGACCACCAAGGCTTTCTCCCGCTCCTGCAATCTCTCTGATCGAACTGCCGAGATCCCCCCTGCCAATAAAGCGCAGTGAGGGCGACCCTGCAGATTGTTCACAGAACCCTTGCAAAAACCTGCAATGAACCAAGGAGGAAACCTATGAGATACTTCAAGCCCAAACCCGGAACCAAAAGCGCGGTCCACAAGCTGAACACCCCGTTTCGGGACATTACGGCATTTGATTCCATTGTCCGAACGCTTGTCCTGGACAATCCGCTGGGGTGCACTTCCTACATGAGCGTAACAAGGAACCACCCCCCGCTCGAAATTGTCCGGGAGATGTATACTGCAAAATTCGTGTACCTGGATACAAAAGGGAAACGGATCGGCACCGGTCTCGATATGTACAACTCTGTCGAAGGATACGANNCTGCCGACCACTTCTCCGTTCTCCTGAAATGCCACGATTCTGAGGGGGAGTTATACTTCCTGAGCCTTGCCCGCGACCGGCTCACATTGTCATCTTATACTGATGACAGAATCAGAAAGAATATTGAGAAGTGGACGGACGATATGCCGGCACTGGTATAAATTACCTGAACCGTATTATGAGATCAGATAAGAAAGCGGGGTTCCGATGAGGCTGATACTTTCAATCCTGATGGTTGCTGCGATTCTCCTGATCACAGCGGGATGCACCCAGGTTTCTCCACCGGCAGGAGCACCGGGAGACAGCAGCAATCCGCCGGATCTTTCTGTGGGTGCGGGCCGGGATATCATCGCCGCCTACTTCTACCTCTATCCGGATCCCAACGATGATACCTATCCTCTCGTCATGTCGGCGAAGGAAGACATACCATGGAAGGAGGTCAACCGGATCTATATCGGGTTTGCCACGGTCCATGACGGGGTGCTCACCGACCTCCCTGCCGGCTCCTCAGCGGATGATAAGGCACGGCGTGCAGAGACACAGGCAAGGATCCGGAACATTGTTGCACTGATCCGGCAGAACAACCCGGGTGCAGAGATCTTTATCACCTCAAATTTCGACGAGGAAACAATGGATCCCCAGTACCTGCTGGCTGCACAGGACCCGCAGAAATTTGCGGACAGCGTTGTTGACTACCTGAAAACGTACGACCTCGATGGCTATGACATGGACTGGGAAAGCCGGAATATTGACAATTACGCGCCGCAGCTCACCTCCCTGCTCTCTGCATGCCATGACCGGTTTGCTGCGGAAGGCAACAGCTCCCGGGGCCGTCCCTACCGGCTCACCCATACCGTCTGGCCAGGAATCGAATCACCGGAGACGATTGCCGGCCTCGCGGACAGCGTTGACCAGCTCAACCTGATGACCTACGGCCCGGGTGACACGTACGACCTCGCGTCCTATGCATCCGCATACCATGATGCCGGGTTCCCCTATGAGAAGATGATCGGCGGCGTGGAGAGCGAGTCCGGGTACGGGGAAAGCGGCGGGCATGATACGCAGACATCAGTAACCGCCAAATGTGCCTATGTGAAGAAGAACAACCTCGCCGGCCTGTTTGAGTGGCGCATGGACAACGACATGCGACCGGATAACGGCCCGCCAACTTACCAGGTCACTGGCTGGATGAACGGTTGTCTGGCATCGGAATGAGAAAGGTCAGGGGTAAAAAGGCGACAGATCTAATCTTTTCTCCAGCATCCGCGCGGAACAGCTGATCCCGATTGTAGTCTGAGGGAGCAACACCCGTCCAGCGCGAGGAACAGGAGCGGGGACGGCAATCATCCGGATTTGCGGTCGGCAGATTCCGGAGTATTACCGGCAGTTTTTCCGGGAGTAAACGGTTTTTTCTGCGCTGATGTGCGCTCGTGATGGCCTTCCAGCCGCTTTGCCTCGTCGCGGGCCTTCAGCTTGTCCTTTTGCCCGGTATAGAGAATACGGATATTGTCGATATCGTCCTTGAGGTAGGCCGCTTCACGGTATTCGATGAGCACGATTAAGCCTTCCGGGCCAAAGTGGTGCTCTTCGCACTTCCCGGTCATATACCGTTCCCGCTGTTCCCGTGCCGGGGCGGCGTATTTATCGGTATAACGAAAAACGCCCATGTCGATCATCCTTTGATGATTGATCGTTGGTTCATGGGATAATAAAATGCCGGTCAGACCGGAGATGCCCGGGTATAAGCGTCATACTGCCGATATCTCACTCCCCCGCCGCCCGGCATATCTGGACCCAGATATCCCCGAAGAACTCCTCCTGCCGGAGGGAACACCGCCCGTCCAGCGCGAGGAACAGGAGCGGGATATACACCTCGGGGATCCCCCACTCCATCCGCATGCACAGCTCCGCAAGGGTCATCTCTTCGTCAATCTCCAGCCCTTCGAGATACTCGGCAAGCCGTACCATGGACGATTCCTGGAATCCCTCCTCGTGGGCGATACTGACGACATCGTCTGCATCGACCAGGGAATCGGCAAGATCGGCATGGCCGTCAGCCATCCGACGGCGGCGGCGCTCCTCTTTCTCGATGTTCTTGAGCTCGGTGATCAGCTCGAAGAGCGTAATCGGACTCTTGCGCATGTTCTTCCGGTCGAGCCGGCGCTGGATCTCGTGTTCGAGCCGTTCAATGGGGCCGAGCCTGCTGCCGAAATCGATCTCTTCGTCTGTTTCGCCACCATATTCATCCCCGAACAGGTCCTCACCATCGCTCTCGTCTTCCGCTGTTTCCACGACCTCCAGCTGCTCGGACTTCATCCGGAGGAGGGTTGATGCGTAAAACAGGGTACGGCCGGAGACCTGGAGATTGAGCTGCTGCCTCCGTTTGAGTTCCGAGAGGAAGCGGTCGGTCACCTCGATGATATCGATATTCCAGGGATCTATCTCTCCCCGTTCTGCAAGGCCGACGAGGATCTCGACCGGATCCTCGACCACTTCCTGGACAGGCGACCCGGGAGAGGGGGCCCCGCCGGGAATAGCCCCTGTACCTGTCTCCGGCCCGGGAGCAGGCTCAGTCACGGGCTGCCCGTTGCCCGGTCCGGACGGTTCCGGAACGGTAGCCGGCGCTTCCTCCGGCACCGGGTGCTTTCCTTTTTTCCCCGGATCAGCCATTCGCCTTTACCCCGGTAACGAGCGTGCTCTTGTCCGGCCGCAGCGTAACACCCATGATCCGCTGTGCGGCATCGATCATCGGTTTTCGCAGGGATACGATCACAAACTGGGAGCTGGGGGAGAGTTCCGTGATCATGGACGCGATCCGTTCCACGTTTGAGCCGTCAAGAGACATGTCTACCTCATCGAAAGCATAGAACGGGGCGGGAATATAGCGCTGGATGGAGAAAATGAACGCAAGCGTGGTAAGCGACTTCTCCCCGCCCGAGAGTGACGAGAGCAGGTGCACCTTCTTGTCCCGCGGCTGGACGGCGAAGGTCATCCCGCCGGCAAACGGGTCCTCCTCGTTCTCGAGGACAAGGTGGCCGCTCCCGCTCGTGAGCCGGGCAAAGATCTCGCGGAAATTGGCGTCGATGGCCGCAAAAGCGGTTGCGAACGCCTCGTACTTCATCTTCTCGAACTTCTCGATCCGTTCGATGAGGGTCGAACGCTCGCCCGACAGGGTCTCCTTGCGGTCAGTCCGTTCAGTCACCTGCCGCTGGACCTTCTCGTACTCCTCGATGGCAAGCATGTTCACGGCCCCGATCTTCCGCAGTGCCCCGTCGGCTTCCGCAATCTTCCCCTCGATCTCCGAGAGGGAGAGCGTGATATCCATCTCCCCGGCCTGCTGCCGGAGCATGTCCACCTCGATCCCGAGGGTCTTTGCCCGCTCATCGAGAGCCCCCAGCTGGACCGTGATCCGCTCGGTCTCGGCATCGAACTTCATGATCTTCAGCTCGGACTCCTGGATGTGCGCTGAGATCCCGCCTCGCTTCCCCCGCAGCTCGTCGAGTTCGCCACTGAACTCCTTCTGACGCTCCTCGAGAGTTGCAATCTGCGTTTTATAGATAACGATCTGGTTGTTCGCACCTGCGATATCGGCATCGACCTGGCGGTTGCGCTCGTCCTGCCCCTTGCGCTCTTCGCCAAGCTCTGCAATCCGCTGGGTGAAGTGCTGGCGCTCGCGCTGGGCATCGGTGATGTCGCTGTCCTTGTTCCTCAGGCGGCGCTCGGCCTCCTCGATCTCCCGCCGCTTCTTCTCCATCTGCTCGGTGAGGGCCGGGATGTTCGTGTTGTCAAGGCGTTTCTTGATAGCCTCGATCTTCGCACTGATCCCGTTGATCTCCCCGGTCATCCGGTCGAGTTCCACTTCCAGTGCCGTAAGCTCCGCAGCGCCGTTTTTCGTCTCCTCCGACTGGCGGGCAACGGCCGCTTCAATGGTCTGCTTCTCGACCGTGATCGCCTCGAAACGGCGGGAGAACTCCGTACTGAACATCCCGTACCGGGCAACTTTCTGGTCGATCTCGTTCCGCAGGGACCGTTTCAAATCGACCTCATCCGTGAGCCGTTTCACACCTGCCTCGAGGGTCGAAGCCTCTCCCTGCAACTCCCCAAGGTGCGACCGTATACGGATGATCTCGTCATCCACAGCAGCACCGAACCCGCGGACTGCCGGTTTCTTGGAGGCACCCCCCGTGATCGCCCCGCTCTTCTCGAGCAGTTCCCCGTCAAGGGTGACCATGCGGTACTTACCGATGAGCTTGCGGGCCCGCTCCAGGGTATCGACCACAACGGTGGCACCGAGTGCGACACCGAAAGCCCGGTCGTATTTCGGGTCATATTCGAGGAGGTTGACCGCGTAATCGACAACCCCCGGCTCCTTCAGCAGCGGAAGGGCGGGGGGCTTGAGTTTGTTGAGCGGGAGGAAGGTAACTCGCCCGAGGCGCTCCTCTTTTAAGTACCGGATCCCGTCTGCCGCGATCTGGTCGTTGTCGCAGACAACGAAATGCAGCTTGTTTCCCGCGGCAATATTGAGGGCCGTGGCATACTCTTTCGGGGCTTTCCCAAGGTCCGATATGGTGCCGTGGACCCCCTCCATGGCAAGGACGGCCTCAAGCGCTTTTCCTCCCGACTCCCCCCGCGCCTGCTGGGCTGCCTCGAGGCGGATGGCGTCCTGCTCGTTCTCCCGGATCTCTGCACGGAGGCGCTCCAGGGTTGTCCGCTGGGCAAACATCGTGCCTTCCAGTTCCGAGAGGTTGCGGTCGAGCTCTTTCTTCTCCTTATCGAGGGACGCGATGCTCGTCTCGCTGTCGGTGAGCTGTGATTGTTTTGCCGCGTACTCCTCGTCCAGCTGCCGGAGGAGCCCCGTAAGGCGTTCGAGCTCGCTCGTCCGCATCCGGCTCTTCTCGATCATCATGTCCTGCTGGTGGAGGATCCCCGAGCGCTGGCCCTTCTTCTCTTCCCCTTCCTGCATGAGGGAAAAGAGCGCTTCGCGGGCCCCTTGTGTATCCTCACTGTGCTGTATGAGCTCCGTCTCGACCTTTTCGAGCAGGGCCTTTGACGTGGCGATCTCCATCGCGATATTCGTCCGGTCGATGGTGAGGGTGCGGATCTGGTCCGTGCACTCGGCCACCCGGGTCTCGGCCCGTTTCGAGTCCACGTATACGCGGTTGATTACTTCGAGG
>PMKW01000069.1 GCA_003157895.1 Methanoregula sp.
AAACCCGGCAAAAGACCCGTTCATAGTCCAGCAGATCCGGAGGATGGACAAGGAGCACTCGCTCATCTGCCCGTATTATATCGCGAGCAAAATGTTCGTACCGGCCGAAACCATGGGCATCCGGATGGTCCCTTCTACAGAACTGCGATCACGGGCCGAGCGGGTGATCGCAAACCCGGTCCCGCCCAAGGAACTCGGGGAGGTGTGCGGCCAGTGCTGCCCGTACGAACTGATGATGCAGGCGGCACGGACAACGGATGTCGTCATCCTCAACTACCACCATCTTTTCAACAGGGAAATACGGGAGCAGCTCTACGCGAACCTCGGTGTCGAACCCCAGGACGTACTCCTGCTCATCGACGAGGCGCACAATTGCGGCGACACCATCACCGCTATCGGGACCGTGACAATGGAGCAGCGGGACCTCGAACAGGCATCCCGCGAACTTGCCGGGATGCGGGGCCGGCACNNGCACAAGGGTGCGGATGCGGTCCGACACGTGCTCCCCCGGCTCACCGAGTTCATGAAGGGACTTGAGAACTCCCGTGAGGCGGAGGACTGGTTCGACCCCGCGATCTTCGACCGGATGATCGTGAAGGAATCCCTTTACCACGCAATGGACGAGATTGTGGACGACCTTATCGGTATAGCCGAATCGATCCGGGAGAAGAACCAGAAGGCCGGCGAATTCCGGGAGACCGCAATCGAACGACTGACGGAATTCCTGNNCGAGGTGCGGAACATCGACCCGGCTGCTGCGCTCACGGAGGTCTGTACCGCCCATGCCTGTGCTGTCCTGATCTCGGGAACGCTCTCGCCGGTAGAAAGTTTCCGGAAGTTTTATTTCGGCGAAACTCCCGTCACCACGCTTGCCCTGCCCAATGCTTTCCCGAAAGAGAACCGGCTCGTGGCCTGCGCAAACGACATCACCACCGCATACTCGATGAGGCAGAACAAGGAGAATACTACGAAAGTGGTGGACTACATCCGGGCGTTCTCGGCCCTGAAAGGGAACCGGGCGATCTACTTCCCCAGTTACCAGATCCTTGAAACCTACGCCAGTCTTGCAGCACCCCACCTGCGGGGCAGGCAGGTCTTCATCGAGCCCCGGGACGCAGCGGATGCCAGTGCAGCACTCTTTACTTTTCTTTCCCTTCCCGTGCGGGGAGAGTCGGGCGTCATGTTTGCCGTCTGCGGCGGGAAGTGGAGCGAGGGTCTCGATTACCGGGGCGAGATGCTGAACGGTTCAATGGTGGTGGGGCTTCCGCTCGCCCCGTTCAACCGTGTCCGGCGCATGATGATTGATTATTTCCGGCATAAATTCGGTGCTGAGGGTGAGTTCCTCTGCTACACGCTGCCGGCGATCAACCGTTCGCTCCAGGCGTTAGGAAGAGTGCTCCGGACCCCCATGGACAAAGGCGTGCTCGTGCTTGCCGAGAAACGGTTCCTGGAAAACCGGGTAAAAGGCGCCCTCCCCGGCTGGATACAGGAAGAGATGATTGCCTGCGATGCAGCAGGGTTCCGGGAGGTAGTCGCCGGATGGAAATGAAAAGCGGATCGTGCCGGCTCGGGCTCTGGCACGTCCACGTGGAGTGGAGTGGCAGCACGGTCCACCATGTCCGGTTCGCGACAACCGGTATTCCGGGGAATGTGCCGGAACTGATCCGGAAATTCTGCGCCGGTCAGCGGGTCGACCTTACCATGCTCGATTGCAGTGTCCTCCACGAGGACACGGTCTATTCACGGATTTATCATGCAGTGCAGAAGATCCCTTACGGGAGCACGGTCACTTACGGGGGGATTGCACAAATGGCGGGGACAACCCCCCGCGTGGTCGGGCAGGCAATGGCCCGCAATCCGACGCCGCTGGTCATTCCCTGCCACCGGGTGGTAGCGGCGGACGGGATCGGGGGATTCTCGCCTTCGGTGGAGATCAAGGAAGAACTGCTGGCAATGGAGAAGAAAGGGCTGCGCAAACTACAATTGGACAGACGGACAAAATCTATCTGAAATTATATCAAAACAGGTTTTCCCATTCCCATGATGCCTGATATCCGTATCCTGAACCCTGATGCCGGTGCAGCCGTCCGGTCGGTTATCACAAAACTTCCGCTTGCCGAAAGGATGGGACCGCCGTGAGATCCGCCATTATCCTTGTCGGAGGGGAAGCCCGCCGGGCCAACGGGAAGGAGAAATTTTTTTTCCTGTACCAGGGAAAGACCTTTATCGAGCGGCTCGTGGACTCGCTTAAGCATGTCACCGATGAGATCATCGTCGTTGCCAAAAACAAAGAACAGTGCATGCGCTTTGATGCGCTGCAGGATGTCCGGTGCATCGCGGATATCCGGCAGGGCATCGGCCCCATAGGTGGACTGCATGCCGGTGCTATGGCGGCACAGGGCGACCTTCTCTTCGTATCGGCCTGCGATATGCCCTGTATAGAAACAGCCATTGTTTCTTATCTCTTCGATACCCTCGGCGATGCCGATGCAGCCATTCCCAGCTGGAACGTAGATATGCTTGAGCCGCTCCATGCCGTGTACCGGCGGGATGTCCTGCTCCGGTACCTGGAAAGCCACCAGTCCTATTCCCTCAGGCCCATGATCCGCAGCTTCAATACGCGGTACGTGCCGGTCGAAGAACTGCGCCGGTTCGATCCGATGCTGCGGACCTTTACCAATATCAACAAACTGGAAGAACTCGACCGGATCAATGCCATAGGTGAGGAAAAACCGGCATATTGATTTCTCACGGTGCATTGAATATAAAAAACGGATGCCGGAAATTTACCCGGCAGGGCAGATCTTTTTGCAGTAACCGCAGTTATTGTTGTCGGATGCGGTGTCGTGCCGATGCCCGCCAGGTGGACATACCGTCAGGCCCGAAGGTCATACCGGCATATTGATAACTATATCCGGAGGATTAACATAATTTACATCTTCCATGTCCACACAAACCGAATTAGTACACCCGGAATAGGCCGGGCAGACATTTCCGCACATACCGCAGTTCATGTTGTCAGAGGTGAGATCGTAGCACTTTTCGTCATAACATTCAGTCTGTCCCGAAGGGCAGACAATACTCATATTCAGACATTTTGAATTATGACATACAGACCCGGTCGCGCAGACATTGTCGCAACTACCGCAGTTTTCCACATCGGCAGTCAAATCGCTGCAGGATCCATTACAGAGAGATTGTCCCTTCGTACAACATTGTCCACTGAGGCACGATTGTCCGGAAGGGCAGGCATTGCCACAGGCTCCGCAATCCCCTATGGCCACGGAGAGATCGCTGCAATGATCATTACACCATATTAATCCCTCCCGGCACGTTCCTCCCGGCGTCAAAGCAGGAACCGTTGCACGTAATGTTGTGACAGGAGTGGCGGGAGTGACGAGAGGCGGGGGGGATTTGGTTGATGCTGAACTGCATCCTGAGGTCAGGACAGCCGTTATGATGCATACGATCAGGATACCAGGAACAATACAGGCTGCGATAATTTTTGTCTTCATTTTTTCACCATCCTTTTTACGAACGAGTTCGGGCGCCATAATTCAGGTGCCTCCATTCTGAAAATATACCAAAGAATCCTTATTCACTATAATTGTGATTGTCCCGACGGGTAGTTCAGATCGGATTAGGATAGACGGATGCTGTGTTGTTTGGATATATAGTTATACCCAAATCGATCTGATGGGAGGTGCCCGGACTGCGGACAGATACAGAAGGACTGATTCAAATATTAACGGCAGACGTGGCGTAAAACGGGGGCATGACGTCCAGCTGGACGTCTGGCCCGAGGGATATATTTCTTGGGATCCCGTCCTCCTAAGAAGAACTCTGATGAGTGCTTCTCTTCAATCCACCACGCATGGTCTCATGAATCGAATTTAAAGAACACTGATGATTTCAATAGAAATATCAGATATTCTTCTTCCGCCCGCTGGCGTCCCGCATGTAGTGGCCGAACTCGCTCTTCAGCAGTTTGTCACCGGTAAAGACCGGACCGTCGCGGCAGACGCGGAGACCGGACGGGTCGATGCAGCAGGAGCCGCAGACCCCGACACCGCATTTCATGTACCGGTGCAGGGAGAATTCGGTCTTGTGAGCTATGCCTTTCTCCTCAACATTGGCGAGCACGGCCCGCATCATCACCTCCGGCCCGCAGACCGCGATCCGGTCATAGGCCCCGAGGTTCAGGTCATCCATGAGCTGCGTAACAAAACCTTTAAGGCCCAACGACCCGTCGTCCGTTGCGATCAGTACATCAGTCCACTCGTCCAGCAGGTCGACAAAGAGGAGCTCGCTCTCGTTTCTCGCCCCTAAAAGGAGGGTCATGACGCAGTCGGCCCGGGCAAGGGGCAGGAGCGGGGCAGCCCCGACACCCCCTGCGATGGCAAGGACCTTCTCGGCTTTCGAAAAACCATTGCCGAACGGGCCGCGTATCCCGACTTTCCCGTCTTTGCCAATCGCGAACAGGGAAGCGGTTGCGTCCCCGACGTTCTGCACCGTGATGCTGTTCTCCGATGAGAGCGCCATGGGGATCTCGTCCTTGCCGGGCACCCAGACCATCACGAACTGGCCGGGAGAGAAGGAAAAGGACCTGTCGAAAAAGAATGTCCGCACTGAGGGGGTCTCCTGTTTTATCCGGACGAGGGTGACCGGCATCGGGAGGCCTTCAGGCATGTGCGCACCCCACGATCCCGTCAGCGTCGACCCCGTCCTTTGCGTACAGGTCCATTTTGATCTTCTCAAAGACCGTTGCATCAGCTTGTACGGCGCTGCCGATCTCGACCGCCCGTGCACCCGCCATCATCATCTCCACCACGTTGTCGGCACTCGCTATCCCGCCGCACCCGATGATCGGGATCTTAACGGCATCGTAGAGCTCGTATACACAGCGGATCGCGACCGGAAAGACGGCACTCCCCGAGAGTCCGCCGAAGCGGTTTCCCAGCACCGGGAGCCGCAGGCCGGTGGAGATCCGCATGGCCTTCACCGTGTTGATCGCGACAATGGCGCTTGCCCCTCCACGTTCCGCCGCCTTCCCGATCAGAGTGATGTCCGTGACATTCGGCGTGAGCTTGACCCATGTCGGGACACCGCTCCTGCTCACCGCCCGCGTACAGGCCTCGACAAGCACCGGGTCGGTGCCGATCGCAGCACCATAGCCCTCGGCATGGGGGCAGGAGAGGTTCAGCTCGAAGCCGGCGACCTTACCGGCTAACCACCCGGCAACCGTGGCAAACTCTTCCGGTGTGCTGCCAAAGATACTGGCGATAACCGGTTTGTTTGCGAGCGGGGCAAGTTCGTCCACGAAATCCTTCGAGGGGTTCGGGAGCCCCATAGCATTCAGGAGCCCGTCCTCCAGCAGGACGAGACAGGGACCGGCATGGCCGTCTTTCGGTAACGGCCCGATAGATTTTGTGACCACGCCCCCGGCACCAAGGGTAAGCATCCTCAAGAGCGATGCCCCTGTTGTCCCGAGGATCCCCGCTGCAAGGAGCAGGTGGTTGTCGAGGGTCACGCCCCCCACGATGACCCTGCCGGGCCTGATCGATACCATCCATCAGAAAATGGTTGTCAAGAAATATAAAGAGCATCTTATCGGGATGATTACCTCGTTCTTTATTTCTCAGGTTTATTGGAGAATACATTTCCAGCGGGGGATATCCAGGAATCTGAAAGAATGCTGCAGGAAGTCAGGATAATAAGGTAACAGGGTTACCTGCTTGAACGAACGTATGAACGGATATGCTGAATGCCATATCAGCAATTTTTTTAGCTTGCCGCTCTTTTTTGTATACCTCCGCATTTTATGAAGCTTAAGAACCCGGATACAGACTGATTGAATGATGTAGGATATTCAACAACGAATAGAACGGGAGAGATGGTATCCCCGAAATGCTGAATTCACGGAGTGGCTGGAGCAGGAAATTTGTTTCTGTTTTTATATATCGTGCTACCGGGATCGATGATACTCACAAGCGGTTGTACCTATACGGGAACTATAAAAAATACCCACGCACCTGGTTCTTTCGGAGTTCCCGGTTTCTTCTCTCGTTGTTATGGGAGAAATATCAGGGACCATAATTCTTCCGGTTCATTAATCCACCTGATTCAAGGCTCATTTTTTATCATAGCATACCCATAATGGTACCAGATGGGGCGCCTGGCGATAATCGGGGTGGGGAGGATCGGTGGCGAGGTCGCATATCTCGCGTCGGCTATGGGGATTGCAGACGAACTTGTCCTCTATGACAGCGCACAGAACCACTTACGGGCGCAGGTGCTCGACCTTAAGCATACCGGGCTGGACATGACGATCTCAACGGATAAAAACAATATCAGGGACGCAGATGTCTGCATCTTTTCCGCCGGCCTGCCCCGCAACCCTTCGGTGAATACCCGTGCCGATCTTCTTTTTGCCAACCTGCCGGCAACCGGGGAGGCCGCCGCACTGCTCGCCGGTTTCTCCGGTATCCTCATCACCGTCACCAACCCGATGGACATCAATAANNGACAGCGCCCGTTTCGGGATAGCGCTCCGGGACCGGAATATCAGCGGTTTTCCCTTTGTCCTTGGGGAGCACGGCGAACATCAGGTGCCCGTTTTTTCCCGGCTGGGTAAGAAGGTCGGGGTGCGCCAGCGCGGGGAGATCCTTTCAGAACTCCGCGGTGCAAGCATGGAGGTGATCCGGGGAAAAGGCGGTACCGTTTTTGGTCCTGCCCTTCATCTTATCCATCTCGTCCGGATGGTTCTTCTGGATACCCGGGAACTCGCAGTCTGTTCGGCGGTCCTTGAAGGGGAATATGGCATCTCCGGCTGCTCGCTCGGCGTCCCGGTCATCATCGGGAACGAGGGGATACGAAGGATTGAGGAATGGCCGCTTGATTCCTGGGAGCAGAAGAAGATGGATGATGCCGGCCGGTTCGCACAGGAATTGTGCAGGAAGGCGGTATCCTGATGTCGTCTCAGTCAGCCCTCACTGACGCCTGCATTTCTGCACCTTGTTTGCCCGGGCACTTTTCCGGCGTCCGGATCGCGATCAATCAGGTCGAATACAGCAGGACCCCCGAGGGTCCAATTATTCATATCTTCGGGCGGGATGGGGATGGAAAATCGATTAAAATAGATGTGAACGGATTCCGGCCCTATTTTTATGTGCCGGCTGACCAGGCCGGGACTATTCCTGCATCATCGCACGTAACCCTTGAGACGGGAACGAGTTATCAGTCAATCCGTGGCGAGTCCCTCCGCAGACTGTTTACACTGAACCCGGGGGATGTGCGCGAGGAACGTGAACGGTTCAGGCATTACGAGGCCGACATCCCGTTTGCCACCCGCTTCATGATCGATACCGGGCTCACCGGGGGTGTTTCTGCACCCTCTATAGACGTGGACTATAAAGACCTCAGGCCAGCCGAAGTAGAAGCCCCGGCCCGGTCCTGCATTATCGATATCGAATGCGAGGACGAACGGGGATTTCCGGATCCCAAACGGGACGCTATCATCTGCATCACCGCTTTCGATTCCTTTGATCTCGATTACCGGACATTCCTCCTTGCCGGGAGGGATATGCCGGTGACAATTGCAGACAGGCAGGCTGCCGGAGGTCTTGCAAACGGCTGCTTCAAAAAAGAGAAGCATGCGATTTGTACCTATGGGGACGAGACTGAGATGCTTAAGGCTTTTACCCGGTATATCACCGAACGCGATCCGGATGTCCTCTCCGGCTGGAACTTCACCGAGTTTGACATGCCTTACATCAGCCAGAGAATGGAGCATCTCGGCCTCCGGTCCGATTCCCTTGCCCGCATCCCGGGCATGACCGAACGCAATGCATTACGGGGACGGGCCTTGTTCGATCTCCTGACGGCATACAAGAAAATGCACTTAAGCCAGAAAGAATCGTACCGGCTTGACGCAATCGCACTCGAGGAGGTCGGCGAGCAGAAAGTCCGGTATACCGGAACGATCTCGGATCTCTGGAAAAAACAGCCGGCGCTCCTCGTGGAATATAACTTCAAGGACGTGGAGCTCTGCGTCAAGATCAACAAGAAAGACAATATCATCGAATTCTACCGGGAGATTGCGCGGTATGTCGGCTGCCCGCTGGACAAGACCCTCAACTCATCGAGCGTCGTCGACGTCTTTGTCCTGAGGAAAGCATTCGGAAGGTATGTCCTGCCCTCGAAAGGATTTGTCAATGCTGAAGAGTTTGAAGGGGCAACGGTCTTCGAGCCGAGCAGGGGCGTGCGGGAGAACGTGGTGGTGCTTGATCTCAAGTCCCTCTACCCGATGGCAATGATGACCATCAACGCTTCCATGGAGACCAAGGATCCGAATGGCGAGCTCAAGGCGCCGAACGGGATCCGGTTCAGGAAGAAACCCGACGGCCTGACGCGGACTATCATAGCGGAACTCTTAAAGGAGCGGGATGAGAAGAAGGCACTCCGTAACACGTTTGAGTTCGGCTCGCCGCAGTATGTCCTCTACGATATGCAGCAGAACGTTCTGAAAGTGATCATGAATACCTATTATGGCGTGAGCGGGTACCCGCGGTTCCGGCTCTTCGACCGGGAGATAGGATCTGCGGCAACTTCGGTCGGACGGGCCATCATCGAACACACCCGGAACGTGATCGAACAGATGGGCTTCAAAGTGATCTATGGCGATACGGACTCCTGCATGGTCCAGCTCTCAAAAGATCTTACTAAAGAGCAGACCATCGCAACAGCGAGAACCATCGAGAAGCGTCTGAACGAGAGCTATAAGGATTTTGCTAAAAAAGAGCTGAATGCAGATGAGCATTTCTTCTCGATCAAGTTCGAGAAGATCTATGCCCGCTTCTTNNCAGGCCGGCAAGAAGAAACGGTATGCCGGCTCGCTTGTCTGGAAAGAAGGAAAGGATGTACACGAGACCGATATCGTGGGCTTCGAGATCCGCAGGAGCGATACACCGCAGATCACGAAGGTTGTTCAGCAGCGCGTCATGGAGATGATTCTCGGCGGTGAAGGATATGATGGCATCAAAACGTTCCTTTCCGAAGTGATAAAAAAATACCGGTCAGGAAAGTATACGCTTGACGAGATCGGCATCCCGGGCGGCATCGGCAAGTCGCTCGATGATTACGGCAATGACGACGCACAGGTCCGGGGCGCAAAATATGCCAACCAGTATCTCCACACGGAATTTGGCAAGGGGAGCAAGCCGAAAAGGATCTATATCCGCACCGTGACGGCGAAATACCCGAAGACCGATGTGCTCTGCTTCGAGTATGCCGACCAGGTGCCTCCGGAGTTTATCGTTGACTGGGAACTTATGCTGGAAAAAACGATCAAACAACCCATCTCCCGGATCATCGAGGCGCTCGGCTGGGAATGGGACGATGTAGACCCGTCGAGGACAACGCTGGCACAGTGGGGCTTCGGGTGACCAGCTACCTCATACACATCTCTGACGCTCCCGGGGTATCGGGCCTCACCAGAGACGAGACCGGAGAAGAGCCAGCAGACTCCACGATATATCAAGCCTGCTTTGAAGCATTCTGAGGAGTTCTTCTCGTTCCCAAATTTCACTTTCGCTCAATTCTTCGGATTTCGAAGAACTCTGATAACGTCCATCCACATTTTTTTTTAAAAACGGGGTAACCCCCAGGCAGGGGGGTGGGGGGGTTGCTGGCGCCCCCTCCCTCTTTGGCCGGATCCGACCCCCCGGGATCAATTTTGAGTAGGTACCATAAAAGGCCGTGCCGCCGGAAGATCCCTGCGGAAAACAGGTCCGGGACGCGTGC
>PMKW01000022.1:0-4158 GCA_003157895.1 Methanoregula sp.
TATTATGATCCTCGGGCGGGCAGATGACATCATCATCGTTGCGGGTCACAACATCGGAACTGCAGAGGTCGAGAGTGCACTCGTCTCCCACCACGCGGTCGCGGAGGCCGCGGTTATCGGTAAGCCGGATGCCGTGAAAGGAAATTCCATCAAGGCCTTTGTCATCCTCCGGGTTGGCAATGAACCAAGCGACAGGCTCAAACAGGATCTGCTCCACCATGTCCGGACCACGCTCGGACCGATTGCCATGCCTCACGAGATCGACTTTGTGGACAAGCTGCCCAAGACCCGAAGCGGGAAGATTATGCGCCGTGTCTTAAAAGCCAAAGAAATGGGGATCGATCCCGGGGACATCTCCACGCTGGAGGAGTAAATGGAGATGGTTCCCCGCGGGTATGGAAAGACTGAAGAAAAACAAAAAACGGACGAGAGAGAATGAGGAATATCATGACGACAGAATCTGGTAATACAATCACAACGGTGAAAAACCTTGATGGAACGGCGAACCCTGCCCCCCTCGGACTGCTGGGTTTCGGGATGACAACAGTGTTGCTGAACCTGCACAATGCAGGATTCTTCACGATGGGTTCGATGATCCTTGCCATGGGGATCTTCTACGGAGGACTTGCTCAGATCATTGCAGGTATCGAGGAATGGAAGAAGAACAATACCTTTGGTGCAACTGCGTTCTCTTCCTACGGGTTGTTCTGGATGACGCTTGTTGCCCTCCTCCTCCTCCCGAAGACGGGGCTTGCTGATGCATCGGACAAGACCGCGATTGCCGCATACCTCGCTATGTGGGGGCTCTTTACGGGAATCATGTTCATCGGAACGCTCAAGGCCAGCCGGGCCCTCCAGTTCGTCTTCGCGTCGCTGACGATTCTGTTTTTCCTGCTGGCAATCGGGGATTTCGCCGGAAACGGCACAATCACGGTTATAGCCGGATATGAAGGAATTATCTGCGGGTTCTCGGCGGTTTATACGGGTCTCGCCCAGGTGCTCAACGAGATGTACAAACGGACCGTTGCCCCGCTGGGATGAGCACCNNGAAGACTGGTTTATCTTCTTTCGCTGTGCTATCCGGTATCCCGATATGACCTGAATGGAGTCCCCGAACTCATGGTCAAGGGCGGCATCCCCGGAGTCAATGTAGAGGTACGGGGTTTGAGCCAGTTTATGGGGAGTTGCAATAACAATGAGCTTGTCTCTCCCAACTTTCCTGACAAGACTGGCGCTGATCTGCTGGTTTCCCCTGCCAAGAATGAATCCCTGTGCACCGATCGGACTGAGGATGATCCGGGTATCCACCGACTTTTCGGCAAGCGTAAGAAGGGTCTTTTCATCACAGTCTGCTGCAATAAGTCTCTTGTTCCTGATAGCATCAACGCCGAGCAGGGTCTTTTTAATGGCGAGCCTGCGGGTAATGGCATCAGTTGTTGTACCGGCACCGATGATATAAAGCGTTCCCGACAGCATTATCTCATCAATAAATTGTGCTATTGCAACTTTTGCCCGCTCTTCATCCTGTTCTTCATACACCTGTTTTGCGGCCTGTATTTTTCCCGCAAGGACCGGGGTCCTGGCAATGCCATAGAGGTGGGTCTTCAGCGTGCCGGCCCGGTATGCGTTCTCATCAACATCCATTACCTCTGCATCCCGGAGATTATCCCGGTTGAATGCTAGCACCAGATCGGCTGCACTTGCCGGGTCAATGGCAAAGACCGCAGAATACATCTTGACCCCGGCAGGAATACCTAGGATCGGGACACCGCGCCCGGTGACGTCGAATACATCCCTTGCTGTACCGTCGCCTCCGCAGAACAGGACTAGGTCAATACCACTCTCAAGGAATGTGCGCACCGCCTTTTTCGTGTCTTCTGAACTACTCTCGCCTGTGTAATGATAAAGAACCCGATAACCGGTGATGCCAGCTCCCTTCACGATATCTTCACCCATTGCACCGGAACAAGTGACGAACGCCAGATCCGTATTCTTTGTAAGGATTCCAAGCGTTGTCTTTGCCCTGTCCGGGGCATGGGGCTGTGCCCCGCGGCGCCGGGCCTCCGCAACAGAATTATCGGTACCTTTCAACCCTACCGCTCCACCCAAGCCGGCAACCGGGTTGACGATGAGACCGATTCGTTTCATAAAAAGAGATGGTCTGGAGGGTTATTCTATCTTGGGTATCCGGCCAATTGCTTCCCGGATCAGCTCATCCGGGTACTCATAGTCAACAAGCTGGCCGGCGTAGAACGCATCATAGGCAGACATATCGAAATTACCGTGTCCTGAGCAGTTGAAGAGAATGGTCTTGTCCTCGCCGCTCTTTTTACATTTGATCGCCTCGTCTATTGCCGATCTGACAGCATGGGCCGTCTCGGGAGCCACAATGATCCCTTCTGTCCGTGCAAAGGTCTGGGCTGCATCGAAAACTTCGCTCTGGTGATAAGAGACTGCCCGCGCTACACCGTCATGGACCAGGCGGGAGACAATCGGAGAGTCCCCATGGTACCGGAGACCACCGGCATGCATTGCCGGGGGAACAAAGTCATGGCCAAGGGTGAACATCTTCAGAAGGGGTGTCAGGCCGGCCACATCCCCGAAGTCATAGGTATAGACCCCCTTGGTAAGTGACGGACATGAAGCGGGTTCCACACCGATGATATCGATGTCCTTATGCTTCCCGGTCATCTTGTCGCCTGCAAACGGGAACGAGATCCCGGCAAAGTTGGAACCGCCACCGACGCAGCCGATGACCACGTCCGGGTAATCATCAACCATCGCGAGCTGTTCCCGGCATTCCTGGCCGATGATCGTCTGGTGGAGGCAGACATGGTTCAGCACTGACCCAAGCGCATAGTTGGTGTTGGCATGCGTGGCCGCATCCTCGACTGCCTCAGAGATCGCAATCCCCAGTGCACCCGGGGTATCCGGGTCCTTCTCCAGGACTGCCTTTCCTGCATTGGTCTTGGTGCTGGGGCTCGGGATACATTCCGCACCCCAGACATGCATCATCGACTTGCGGTAGGGCTTCTGGGTATAACTCGACCTGACCATGTAGATAGTACACTCCAGATCGTAGAGCATGGTTGCAAATGCCAGCGCAGATCCCCACTGTCCGGCGCCGGTCTCGGTTGCGATCCTCTCCATCCCTGCTTTCATGTTGTAATATGCCTGCGGGATCGAGGTATTGGTCTTGTGGCTCCCGGCAGGGCTTACACCCTCCCATTTGTAGTAGATCTTCGCCGGGGTCTTGAGGAACTTCTCCAGCCGGTGGGCACGGTAGAGCGGACTGGGTCTCCAGAGATGCAGGACTTCCTGGACTTCCTCAGGGATATCGATGTACCGGTCTGTTGTCACTTCCTGCCGGATGAGCTCCATCGGGAAGATCGCTTTGAGGTCATCGGGCATCACCGGCTTGTGAGTGGCCGGATGGAGCGGTGGATCCATCGGCGATGGCAGGTCTGCCTGAACATTATACCACTTCTTTGGCATTTGCTCTTCTTCGAGCAGGATCTTCGTCTTCATACAAAGTACTTTGCTCTGTATAAATATATACATTGTGGAACACATTTGACTAATTGTGTGTGTTTTTGCACATTTTTTAGGGGGCAGAAAAGAAATCAAACATATATTTCTGAACAAACCCTGTATTATACAAGGAGTAATTATGGTCTTTATCTATTACAGTCAGGGAGTGTCGTCCCTGTACCAGGACTTCACCGAGCGCCTCATGTCCCACCTTGCCCTGAAAGGGACGGAGATAACGCAACAGGTGCTGAACCCCGCGGCCGCGACCATGCACGTCAAACATACGGACGAGCAGGGAAAACTTGACATTGCTGTCGAGAACGAGAACGTCAAAGTTACCTATACCGTTGATCGTTATCAAAAGGAGATCTCCAAGGGTGTAATGGGTGCAATCGCGGGTGCAGGTCTTGGCGGACTTATTGGAAACGTACTCAGGCATGATCAGAGTGCCGGGGATGCTATCGCGGGGGCCATCGGAGGTGGCGCAGCCGGGGGCGCCTATGAAGCATACCAGGGATGGGATGAGTCAAAGAACGAGCGTACACAGTTTGCTGCAGTGCTTGCTCAGACCATCAAAGAGGTAGAAGACGAGCTGCAGTATATTATCCAGGGCCAGGAACAGGCTAA
>PMKW01000022.1:4208-4364 GCA_003157895.1 Methanoregula sp.
GAAAACCTGTACAAAGACGCACAGGCATCTTTTGAGAAGAAGGAATTTACAACGATAAAGCCGAAGATTACTGCAGCCCAGAACATGGTCGATAAAGCCCGGGAAGCCTTGTCAGAAGCTCAGTCAGGTTCGTAACATCCAACTAGTGCCTGATCC
>PMKW01000022.1:4464-20171 GCA_003157895.1 Methanoregula sp.
CTTATTGAAGTACTGACACAGCCGGATGCGTTTTTCAGTAAAATTGTAACTGAAAAAGAGAGTCTTAAAATTCCCGCTCTCATCATCCTTGCCGGGGGTATTACCGCTGCGATATACGGATACCTCATGGCAGGTATGAGCGCAAAAATGATGGCGGATCTCATGCCCGGTATGAATACAATAATTATCCTGTCTGCAACGGCCGGCGCATTGATCATGACCTTCATCTTCTGGCTCATTGTTGCCGGGGTTTTTTATCTTATCTCATCCCTGTTCAAAGGAAAGGGATCCTTCAAACGGGTGCTGGAAGTCGTGGGATACGGATATCTCCCCCAGATTGCCGGTTCACTCATCACTATTGTGGCTGCAATGGTGTATATCCCAAAGATTACTGTCCCGACACTGACAACAGCGGCGCTTCAGGACCCGGCAATGGTGCAGCTGGTGACGAAAGCCTTCATGCATGACCCGGCAATGATACAGCTTACGCAGATTACCACCCTTGTTTCCATCGTCTTTTTGCTCTTGAGCGCCAATATCTGGATCTTCGGGATAAAATATGCCCGCAGCCTCTCCCCGCGTGATGCGGCCATTTGCGTCGGGGTTCCCATCGTCCTGTACGTCCTCTATCTCACCTATAATCTTGGAGTAACATAAATGAGAATCAACCAATCCTTAACCATTATCTGCCTGTTATTGCTGTTCGGTATTTTACCCGGTATCACTTCGGCATATTCAACTCCGGACTCCATTGTTGCTGCCGGCAAAGTGTACGTTGCCAGTACTACTTACGATCCCGGGGTATTTTTCACGGGCGATACAGGTACGGTCACTGTGTATGTTGCGAATGGGAATTCCAACCAGAGTATTGTCGTGAACCATGCAACAATCGGTGATAAAAACATTCGTCTTACCAGCAGCCCCTACGATACTTCCGCTAACATCGGCCCGCTCCAGACACAGGCATTTACCTTTTCAGTGGCAACCGATGCTTTCGATGGGACCTATTATCCGACATTTTCCCTCAGTTTCCGGGATGCAGACAATCTCTATTACCGGGCGGTAGTCAAGGTGGACAATACGCCGCTGGAACTAACCCTCGTCGACAGTCCTGATGCCTTCACGCCGGGCAACAAAAAAACGATATCTCTGCAGGTAGCAAACCCGCGGACGAACAATGTACGAAATGTTGTCCTGCAAGTGGCAGGTGATGGCATCAATGCAACGCCAACCAGGACGTTTATTGGCGACCTTGCTGCCGGATCAAAAGTGCCGGTAAATTTCACGGTTACACCGGATCACCCGACGACGATCCTGCTGACCCTGAACTACGATAACGGGGACAACCCGCATACGGTGACCCTGGAGATTCCGGTTGTTTTTAGTACTGACAAGAAACAGGCAAACCCGGTCATGAGTAATGTCCAGGTAAAAACAGATGCCGGAATCTATCACGTGACCGGTGATGTCAATAATGCCGGCCTTGAAACAGCAAATACCGTGATGGTGACCTCCTTGGCCCCTGCAGTACCTCAGGACCCCTACAAAACCTATGTCGTGGGTGCTCTCAAGCCGGATGATTTCGGCAGCTTCGAAGTGACATTTACCGTTGGGGCCGGCAATACGAGTATTCCTATCCAGTTATCCTACAAGGACGCTGATGGCAACATCTACAACACGGTTCAGGATGTGAAAATCATATCGTCCGGCCTGTCCACTTCCACGGAAGCAAACGGCACCTCATCATATATACTGCCCATTGCGGCTGCGGTTATCATTGTTATCGTCTTTATCGGTGGCTGGGCACTCTACCTGAGAAGGAAGAAGTGACCGCGCCCATGGACACCCAGCCGGTAATGCTGTTCCGGGATGTGGTCAAGGTCTACCCGCTTCCCGCAGGAGATGTTACAGCACTGGACGGTGTCTCGTTCCAGGTTGACCGGGGCGAGTTCATATCGGTAATGGGACCTTCCGGTTCCGGGAAGTCGACCCTCCTGAACCTGATGGGATGCCTTGACACCCCCACTTCAGGAGATATTTTTATCAGTGGAACCCGCATCGGCGATATGTCTGACGTGCAACTCACGAATCTCAGGAGAGACCGGATCGGGTTTATCTTCCAGTATTTCAACCTCTTTCCCCTGCTCAACATTATTGAGAATGTAACATTTCCCCTGATGCTCAAGACCGGGAAAGGTGTGGACCCTGAGCGGGGACGTGAGGTGCTCCGGTCAGTCCAGCTTGATGATAAATTATTCACGCATACACCCACTGAGCTGTCAGGAGGACAACAGCAGCGGGTTGCTGTTGCGCGGGCACTTATCAACGATCCTGATATCCTTCTCTGCGACGAACCGACCGGTAACCTTGATTCAAAGACCGGTGCCGGTATCATGGACCTGATGACCGAGCTCAACCGGAAGGGCACGACCATCATCATGGTCACGCATGACGCCCACATTGCGGAATACTCACGGCGGACCGTCCGTATCGCTGACGGGAGAATCGTTGCATGATCTTCTGGGAAATTGCGAAACGCAATATCCGGCTTCACCTGTTGCGTTCAACGCTGGCAATGCTCGGTATCGTCATTGGAGTTGTAGCCATAGCATCGATGGGGATTCTCGGCAACAGCCTTGTGCTCTCGGTTTCAGACAGTCTTCACACGGTTGGCGATAGTGTAATCGTTTCCCCGTACACCGGAGGCGGATCCGGATTCGGGCAGGGTGGCGGTGCTGCTGGTTCGACAAGCCTGAAGATTACGGACCAGCAGTTTCAGCAGATTAAACGGGTTGTGGCACCGAACATCGCAATCCCCGTCCTCCAGACATCGGATATCATGAAACTCGGCGTTGGCAGTGATACGATTGTCGCCCCTATTTACGGTATCAGTCCTGATGATCTGCCCAATCTTGTTAACCTTAAGGCGGGGGATTACAGCCGTTCTGATTCCGGTTGCCTGGTAGGATCGAAATTTGCTGATGATCACAACGTAAAGGTCGGATCCCGGATCTCCATTGGGACCGATGGGGACCTGGGAACCCTGCGGGTTACCGGTATCATTGAGGAGAGGGGGATCAGTTTTGATATCAGCACCGATTCAGCAATTGTTGTTACCCAAAACTGGTTTGACACTACCTATAACCGGATTGATTATGATACGGTCGTCGTGAAAGTAAATCAGGGCGTTGATTCCGCGGTTGTAAAAACCACCATCGAGAACCAGATGAACAAGAGGGACAAAGTCGTAAGCGTAATGGACAGTAAGGCAACCCTTGCGACCATTTTCTCTGCGTTCAGCGCAGTCACGACATTTGTATCTGCGATCGGTGGAATTTCCATGATTGTCGCGGGCGTTTCAATTTTCAACATCATGATGATGTCAGTGACCGAACGTATCAAGGAGATAGGTATCATGCGGAGTATTGGTACCCAGAAACGCGAAGTAATGTGGATGTTCATGTATGAGGCTGCTATCCTTGGCGTTGTTGGCAGTGTAATCGGGGGGTTATTAAGTATTCTTACAGGATATGCGGTAAGCGCCCTGTTGCTGAATTCCACGAAGTACCTGTTTGTCTGGTCCAGCGCCACGCCAATTATCGAGGGCGTCTGTTTTGGTATCGTGATCAGTCTTGCCTGTGGCATTTACCCGGCATGGAAAGCGGCAAACCTCAGCCCGATTGAGGCGATGAGGCATGAATGAAATGTCTCCTTTTTCCTTTTCTGTAACGTAAGAACTTTATTACCGGCCGGTTGCATACAGTGTGATATGAGTTCCCCGGTTCTTTGGGATCCCGACTGGAACGAGATCTGGAAACAGCGGCAGAAGTTGCACGAGTCCTCGAAAATATCCGATGATCCTTCCCATGACTGGAACAGGAAGGAGAACGCGGAGAGGTATGACAGAAACGCAAAGAACGGGTACGATGACCGGGTAAAGGCAACCATTGCGGCTCTTGATATTACACCGGAGTCCCGGGTGCTGGACATCGGTGCCGGGCCAGGAACCCTCGCCATCCCCCTCGCCCCGCTCGTCCACGAGGTCACTGCTGTCGAACCCGGTGCCGGGATGGTGGCGATCATGAGCGACCATGCGGCAAGAAATGGCATCAGGAACATTGCCTGTGTGGAGAAACTCTGGGAAGATGTTGATATCGCCCGGGACCTGAAGGCACCGTACGATATCGTAATCGCGTCGCTCTCGCTCACCATGTACGACATCCGTGAGGCGCTGCAGAAGATGGACGCCGCTGCAACTGATTCCGTGCACCTCTTCTGGTTCGCGGACATGGCCTTCTGGGAACGGATGGATGCCGATCTCGGGGAACCGCTGCACGGGCTCCCGTACCATCCGGGTCCCAAGGCAGACTGCCTGTTCGGTGTCCTGTACCAGATGGGGATCTATCCGGATGTGACGATGCTGCCGATGGCAAAGGAGTACCGTTTCGGGAGCCGGGACGAGATGCTTATGTTTTTCCGGAAGCGATTCGGCGCGAAGACACCGGAGCAGGAGAGAATAGTGGATGAGTATATTTCACCGAAAATCCGTAGGCAGGGCGAGGAGGAGGTCATCTCCGGGAATTCGACACTTGCCCACATATGGTGGAAGAAGAAGTAGGTGATAAGAATGGGGCGGCCGGGAGTGCCCACCCGCCCCGTTTGTTCTTCTCGCGATACAGTGTCCACTAGGACAACGCCGTTATAGTGTCCGCCCAGGTTTCGACCCTGCTCCGGATCGCATCGTCCGAGAACGAGGTGAGGGTCACCTGCTCCCGGCTGAAGTTCACGAAGTAGATCTCGCCATTCGCATCGTGGCACCGCAGGGTCGTCGCGAACTTCTCGCCCGCCGTGTCCCGGAACGGGGTGCCGCCGAGGTCGGTCGCCAGCTGGGTGTTGGCCACGAGATGGTTCGCCGCCGCCGTGAAGGCCGCGATGGTCGGGGCCCGGACCGTGATGAGTGCCACGGTCTTTGCGGTCCCGTCCTGGTAGACGATCCGGACCGTGTACCCCTGCTTGCTCCGCTCGACCGGGGGATGATCGGATCCGCCCTGGTTGTAGGTCGTGCACTGGAAGGGGTTGTTCGTGATGACGCCTTGGACAAGGTTGTCAAAGGCAGCCACATCTGCGAGCGCGCCGCAAGCTTGCGGACCGCACTCTTTGTGGTGCTTTTCGTTTCAAAATCTGCCATAGTTATTCACTTCCTGAGTCTGGAAGATCCTCCGGACCTTCCTGATCCTGGCGAAAGCCATTCAGGCCTCCGTCATGTGGTTGTCCTTGGGCGCCCTTGGACAGTTACCATGGGACTGGCTTATTTACATCCTTGGCTGAATAAATTTTTTTGAGACCAAACGGAGCCCGATTACAGCATATACGGCCGGAATAGCGGCTGAATTGGTCCCGGACGATTTTGCAAAAACGGGACATTTCCGGAACGGGGAGGCACGGGTCCAGCCAGGGATCTGAGAATGCCGGATAAAATCGGACCCTGCTCGGAAAAATGCAATCGCGATCACGATCGCGATTGAAATTTTGATCCGGATCAATCAGACTTCGATTTTCATTTTTCAAGCAAACCCTGATTGAAAAATTTTCAGCAGACCTTGCTTGAAAAAATTCAAGCGACCTTTGATTGAAAACCGGTTGCCGGATGGATTGCTCCGTCATAAAACCCGGATTGTTGCTGCTGAGGATCAGCTTAACTTTTTGCAGGCAAACCTTGATTGAAATTTTTTCAGCAGACNNTTTTCAGCAGACTTTGATTGAAAATTTTCAAGCAAGGTTTGATTTACAATTTTCAAGCGCGATCATGATCGCGATTGAAAATGTGAGCCGGAACGATCAAGGTTTGATTGAATAGGGATTGATCGACCCTGTGTTCAGATGTGATGACGCTCTCGGGGCTTCGCCCCGCCGCTGAGGCACCCCCAGTTGCGATAACGACGAATTACCTGTAACCTTACACGTCACCTTGTACTGCACCCCGTCTCCTCGGCGAACTGGTGACGCAAGAGAAGGTGTTCCCAGAATCAGTATAAAATTGTGAATTAATCGAACGATTTAAAGATCTTAAGAAATTCGGAATGGAAATTTTTGTCAAAAAAGAATATGTCATTTAATGTGTGATAATGTTTTAATGACCGCTGAATTTTTCNNTTTTTCCTAATTCAAATTCAAGCCTCTATAATTAATGGAATTAATACAGGTATTATGTCTGAACCGACACTATTTTCTTTTTATGCAAATACAACGAACCCGAGCATTTCAAGCCTCTACCTTACTAATTACGTCCATAAACTTTCGGATGGGGGATCTCATCTTTTTCAAAACGTTGCGGTTTATTTAATTATTATTATTCTAATTTTCCTGTCTGAAACATTCTTCTTACTTCCCAATGAAAGTGGCAGATCCGAGAAGGATTTCTATTATCCGTTGCTTCTGTTCTTTTTCATTCTTCCATTTTCGATTTCCGGTATTAGTTTGATCATTTTTCGAATAATTGGAGGCACCGGGTTTAATGGAATTTCAGGAATTGTCGCCGCATTCATCGGGTATTTTTGGTTTATACTCTATAATGTCTATTTTTCAATTCGAGAGGATGTAATTTTAAAAAACCCTCAAATGATAAGGAAAATGGACGTTTTCTTTATTGGTTGCTTTTTCATTCCGATTTTAATTTTTGTTTACATTAATCTCTTATCTTATGACAATCTCGGAGGCCACACAGCAGGTTATGTTTTTGGATTTTTCTCAGGATATGGAACGTATCTCACAAGAAAGAAAAAAGAGGATAAGATCATTATCGCATTGATTTTCGCAATAATTATTTGGATTACATCGACATTTTGGATTTTTTTCTAACGTTATCCAACCCTCTTTATCCTCGCCATCGCTTCCTTGAGATTCTCCATCGAGGTTGCATAAGACAGCCGGATCCATCCCGGCGCATAGAATGCACTGCCCGGGGTTGCCGCGACATGCCCCTTCTCAAGCCAGCGGGACGCGACTTCCATATCGTCGCCCTGCACCTTCACGAACGCATAGAACGCCCCGTCCGCAGGTGCGGTCTCGTAGCCCATCTGGTTTAGTTCAGAAATAACATACTTCCTCCGCCGGTCGAACTCCTTCCGCATCTCCTCGACGCAGGACTGGTCGCCCCTGAGCGCCGCAACCCCGCCCCACATCGCAAAGGTCGTTGCCTGGCTGATCGAGTGCTGCTGCACCTTGGACATCTCACGGATGATCTCGACCGGGGCCACCGCGTACCCGAGCCGCCAGCCGGTCATGGCATAGGCCTTCGAAAACCCGTTGATGGTGATGGTACGGTGGGCCATGTCCCCGATGGCGGCGAGTGAAATGTGCTCTTTGCCATATATCATTTTCTCGTATATCTCGTCGGACATGGCGTAGATATCATTGTCCGCACAGAGATCTGCTACGAGTTTCATGGACTTTTTATCGAAAACAGCGCCGGTGGGATTTGAGGGGGAGTTAACGACAATCATCTTCGTCTTTGGATTCACCCGTTCCAGCAGTGAGTCGTCGAGCTGGAACGTCTTTAAGTTAATCGCGTGCTTCACGATCTTCCCGCCGGCAATCTGGACGCAGGGCTCGTAGGAGACCCAGGCCGGGGTGAGAAGAATCGTCTCGTCGCCGGGGTTCAGGATTGCCTCACAGGCCTCGTAGATGGCATCCTTTGCACCGCAGGCCACAATCACCTGCTGCGGGGTGCAGGGGAATTTGTTCTCGTTTGTGATCTTCTCGCTGATCGCACTCAGCAGCTCGGGGATGCCATTGCTCGGGGCGTAATGGGTCTCGCCCCGCCGCAGCGCATCGATGCAGGCGTCCGTGATATGCTGCGGGGTGGCGAAGTCGGGTTCGCCGATCGACAGGCTGATGACATCGATCCCCTCCCGCTGCATTTTCTTTGCCTTGTTGGAGATCGCGATTGTTGCCGATTCGACAACGCCGGCAATCTTCTCCGACAGGGGCTTCATTTCAATCGCTTGACAAGTTTGATGGCGGATTCAACTGCCCGCTTGGCATAATCGATCCGCTCGTTCGCCTCGAGGCGTGTCATACCGGGCCCGGAGATACCGAGCGTGACGGGTTTGCCAAACTCAAGCGAGAGATCGATGATCTTCCGGGCTGCGTGCTGGACCACGATCTGGTCGTGCTGGGTATTGCCCTCGATAACGCAGCCGATCGTGACAACCGCGTCAACTTTTCCGTTCGTCAGCATCTTTTTTATCGCAAGCGGCATGTCATATGCGCCGGGCACGTAGAGGCATTCAGTCACTTCTGCGCCAAGGAATGCTGCATGTTCGCGGCCTTCGATCTCCATCATGTAGGTAATGTCGCGGTTGAACTCCGCAACAACAAATCCGAGTTTTATGGGGTTGGTGTCACACATACTCTATCATCTCTTGTATTGGGTCAATAATCCTTACGCTGCTTTTACCGGCGTGCAGGGCCGGCATCCTCAAATCCCTGCCGCTGCCCGGTGCCCGCCTCGCGTTCGAGTTCTCTGGGGTAGAGCACGAGCTTCACGGCATTGACCGCGTGCTCGCGGGTACGTTGTTCGGCAAGCCACGCCAGTTCCGATGCGTCCTTTGCCTCGTCCTCGTGGACAAAGACCTCGATGATGTGCTTATTCGTCATGAGCTGGCACATGATGAGGCCCTGCGAGGCCTCATGGGCGCACATCTTATCCTTGTCCTTGCCCCCGGGCATGCCCAGCGCCATGACGATGTCGCACCGGCGTTCCTCTATCAGTTTCTTGCAGGCAACAGGGAGGTCTTTTATCCCTGGTACCGTTGTCCGCTCGATTGCCACACTGGCATGTTTCTTGAGCTCGTCGATAGCGATAGCTCCCATGTTGACGCGTGAGAACGTGGTGTCGGCGACGCCCACTCTCATCCCAGCACCTCAGCGGCTGCTTCAACACCGTCGCCTTTGCGCTGGAAGCCGCATTTTGTAAGGGCATGCTGGGTGGCTGCAAGGGTGGCGAGGATCTCCGGTGCACTGACTGCACCCATGCTGCCGATACGGAAGATCTTCCCTTTCAGGTGGTCCTGGCCGCCGGCAATGACGATCCCCATCTTCTTGATGATGCCCCGCATCTCATCGTCCCTGACCCCGGCGGGATATTCGATGGCGGTTACGGTGGATGAGCAGCTGTGCAGCTTGTCCGTTTTCGGGAAGAGCGACAGGCCCCATGTCTTCGCCGCAGCCTGCACAGCCCCGGACATCTTCTTGTGCCGGGCAATCCGTACCGGAAGGCCTTCCTCCTCGATCATCAGGCAGGACTCGCGCAGGGCAAGGAAGAGCGGGACGGCCGGGGTATAGGGTGTTTCCATCGGTGTTCCGCTTGCACTCTTTTTGTACGCGGCGAGGTCGAGGTAATAGGGCGGGTTCCTGGTCACGCGTTCCCATGCCCGTTTGCTCACCGAGACCATGGCAAGGCCCGCGGGTGCAGCAAAACACTTCTGGGAGCCGGTGATGGCGATATCCACACCCCACTTGTCAGCCTCGACAACGTCGCCACCGATGGAGGTGATGCCGTCCATGATGAAGAGTGCGTCGTGTTTCCGGCAGAGCTTCCCGATCTCTTCGGCCGGGTTCTTGATACCCGCAGAAGTCTCGTTGTGGACGAGGGTCACAATCTGCGCACCTGTCTCGAGCTGCGCCTTAAGCGCCTCAAGATTAACCGGGGTACCCCAGTCGGACTTGATCTCATGGGCCTTTCCATAGCGCTGGCTTATCTTATAGAGACGCTCGCCGAACTTGCCGTTGACGATACAGGCAATCTCCTTGTCCCGTCCTACTCCTGCAATTGCGGCTTCCATGCCGGCAGTGCCGGACCCGCTGATGACAAAGAGGTCGTTTGTTGTACCAAATGCGGTCTTGAGTACCCGCACGCAGTCGGCATACGCGGCACCGAACTCGGGGCTGCGGTGGTTTATTGCCTGACGCGACATTGCAAACCTGACCCGTTCCGGTATCGGAACCGGGCCCGGCAGCATCAGGAGAAGTTCTTTTTCCATGTAGATCTGCTCATAGTATATCTGGATAAGCACAATATATGTTTGGATGGCTGACATGGCAGACGTTGCAATCATCTCGGGATCCGCATCGGACGCAAAGATTACGGACAGGGTAAAAAAGGTTCTTGACGAGAACGGGGTGTCGTATGATGCCCAAATAATCTCGGCACATCGCGACCCCGACAAGCTTGATGCCTACATTAAAACAAGTAATGTAAAAATTTACATCGCGATCGCCGGCCTCTCCGCAGCCCTGCCCGGCGTTATCGCATCAAAAACCGATAGGCCGGTGATCGGAGTCCCGGTCAGCGGGACGCTCAACGGGCTTGATGCCCTCCTTGCCATTGCACAGATGCCAAAAGGTGTGCCGGTTGCCTGTGTCGGTGTCGATAACGGGGATAATGCAGCGTGGCTGGCAATAAGAATCCTGAAGCTGAGATAAAAAGGTAAGGGGTTCAGACATTTTCCAGTCCGTGATCGTACTGATAATTACTTCCCCGTTCAATCACCTCCATCTATACCTGAAAGTGCTGGTGATGGTCTTTGGGCGCCCGATCTCTTCCAAACCGAAATTATCCCGCTGCACGAAGTAGACCGGGTATCGCGGACTAACCTGTTAATGTTGTCACGGGTTCTGCATGATGAAGAACGTATAGCCGTAGTACCGCTTGTATTTCCGGTAGGTCTCAGCCTCGTCCTCGAAGGAATCAAGGAGAGCCGCACATGCCGGATCGGACCCCTGCGTTCCCCTCAGCTGATTTATCCGGGCGAGCATCGGGACATAGTAGTGCTCCCACCACCCGGCTTCGGGAAGCCTGTACGTGGCAAGGAGATTAAGCCCGGCATTCCTGACCTGTTCCTTAAGCTGGTCCTCCGTCCCGGGAATGTACCCTTCCCTCTCCCACCACTGCACAAGATCCTGCGGGGGATTTGGTTCAAACCACGCGGCATCAGAGACAACGATGAATCCGCCTTTTTTCACGAACGGTTTCCATGTCCTCAGGCCTTTTTCAAACCCGATGATGAAAATAGCCCCCTCGGACCAGATAAGGTCGAACTGCCGGGGCTCAAACGGGAGGGTATCCATCGAAGCACAGATCGTCTTGATCCGCCCGTCCATACCATCCTTTCCGGATTGTGCCCTGATGGTATCGAGGAACGGCTGGTGGTTATCCACGGCGGTTATCGTGCCGGTCGAGAGCGCTGCAAGGTCCCGGGTCTGGGTGCCGCTCCCACACCCGATGTCGAGGATCTGTGCCCCGTCAGGGAGGGGTGGAAGGAGAGACCAGGCGTTCTTTGTTGCACCCGTGCAGCCGGGTCCCTGCCGGGGAAGGAACTCGAACACCTGGTAAAAAAACGCATCAAGTGTCATGATACCCCATAGTTGGGTAGAATGGATAGAGTGCTTTGTGGTTGACTGTCCCGTATTCAGCATCCGGAGAGATCCCGGTATGGGCTATCTTTTAATGGATAATGAACGCGGGTACTGGGAAGAACCAAAAGGACTGGCAGCCTTTTGGGGATTGAGAACGAACATTCTTATCATGCCTGTCCTGAAGGATCCGGTTGTCACGCTCGAAGATATCCGGCTCCGGAAGGTCTCCCTCTCATCCCTCGACCTTGACGTGGCAATGCGCTTGCAGAACCCCAACCCCCTGGGCCTCACCCTGCGGGAACTCCCGTTTACCATCCTGTGCAGTTGTGGCCACACGGATCAGCAGCTCGTTTCCGGTAATACCGGGCGGGTAAAGATCGCCGGGAACAGCGCCACGCTGCTTCATATTCCGGCAACCTCGCAGAATGCCGCCCTTATCGGTGCACTCGCGACCTTTGTCACGAACGGCAGGGTTCAGGTAACTATCCGGGGAACGGCGATCGTTGACGCAATTATTTTCGGCTGGTCAGTCCCGTTCGAGAAGACGTTGCCGGTAACCATGGAGCAGGTCGCGGGTTCTCTCGTAAGGGAGAGGGGTCCCGACTGACTTGGTATGCTTTTCCCTTTTCACGATATTTTTGGCCGGGTCCTGACCGAATAGGGAAGTGAGGGGTAACACCCTCCCATTATGTCCGGCTCCGGACAGGATAGTCACGGTAGGATACTGCCGGAACCTGTACCTGCCCGGATTCAGGCTGCCCTTTATTCGTTTCCATTGCATATCCTCGTCAAGGCATCCTGTCAAAGGGTAACGGGCGGGGATTTCTCCCTCACAACTGGCTGCTGCCACCCCTCCGGTGTCCCCTTTTCGGCCGGTGGCGGAGATAGAGGACCACACCAGCGCCGATAACAATGATAATGAGGATTCCTGCGATAACATATATGAATGAGGAGGAGGCAGAGGACTTAGCTGCCGGGACGACCGTCTCAGCGGTCACGACCGGGGCGGGCTCCGTATTGGTCGGGACTGACCCGACCGTGGTTTCCTCGCTTGCAGCTGTCGTTCTCACCGGAGTATTCGAGTCCGCTGAAAGTGCGGTGATAAAGTTGCTCGCGGTCTTGGAACTGTTTCCCCCGTCATTGGCTGCCTTGAGAGAGACGGTATAGTTACCGGTATTTGTATAAGTATAGACCGGGTTTTTTTCCGTGCTTGACGAACCATCGCCGAACGACCAGAGCCATGACGTGGGGGTATTGGAGGAGGTATCATTGAACCGGACCGTAAAAGGAACCATCCCGGATGTCATGTCCGCGGTGAACGATGCAACGGGTGAGCTGACAGAAGTTACCGTGATATACCCGGTCATTTTCGTGGTATTACTACCTGCGGAATTTTTCGCCGTCAGGGAAACCGAGTACGTTCCCGTATCTGTATATTCATGCGTCGGGTTCTGGTTGGTTGATTTCCCGCCATCGCCAAATTGCCAGCTCCATGTTGTCGGGGAATTCTCCGATGTATCGGTAAACCGGACGGTGAGGGGAGCCGTCCCATTAGTTATATCCGAAGTGAAGTTGGCGACGGGAGTCGCGTAGGTGACTATGATATAATTGGTTCTGGTCTGCGTATCACTCCCGGCAGCATTAGTCGCAATCAGGGTTACTGTATATGTATCGGACGTCATGTAAGTGTGTGACGGATTTTGGATGGTGGACAGGTTCCCGTCACCAAACGACCAGATCCATGAGGTCGGGGAGTTCGTTGTGGAGTCTACGAACTGGACGGTGAGGGGAGCCGTCCCGGAGGTTACTGATGACGCGAATGATGCGACCGGGATCGTGGCAATTTTATCGGAAACCAGGTAATCAGTCTTGGTAACTGTGCTGCTCCCACCATCATTGGTAGCAGTCAGGGTCACTGTGTACGTACCTGCGGTCGAATACGTGTGCACCGGATTCTGGAGCGTGGATGAGCTGCCATCACCAAACGACCAGACCCAAGAGGCAGGGGAGTTAGTTGACAGGTCAACGAACTGAACACCGAACGAGACCGTGCCGGTCGTTACATTCGAGACAAATGCAGCAACCGGCGCAGATGCTGACTTGCTTGCAGTGATATTACCGCTCTTTGTTACCGTATCAGTACCCGCCCCGTTTGTGGCTGCAAGAATAATCGTGTACGTCCCTGCCTTTGTATAGGTATACGTCGGATTCTGGAGCGTGGATGTGCCACCATCACCAAACGACCAGAACCACGAAGTGGGGGTATTTGTTGAGGAATCAATAAAATGGACACTCAACGGGATAGTTCCTGCGGTCACATTCGACACAAACGATGCCACCGGAACTGAAGCTCCTGTGCATACCGGGGTGAAGATAATCATACTAAATATGAGGAGGAAAAACCATATAATAGAAAAATTTTTAAAAGGTCTTCTGCAACTCTGCTGGTGGCCATAGTTTTCAGAACATCGAATCTGCAATTCTGCACCTTTAATAAGATACTTTCTCCCGGACATTATATAAGATCCGGTCATATGGGAAGCGAAATACTCGTCATAAACCGGGGATAATTGAACTTCTGAGGACCTATTACCTATTATCTTTAACGGACTATCGCCACCGCCCGAGCCAGACTACCGCGTATACTATAAAGGCGGAAGAAAATAAGAGGTGGCAGAATGTGGGACAGGGTCCTGACTTCCTGATCAAAAAGGCAACCGATCGGCGTTGCGGGTCGCGTCGTGCGTCTTGTTTTTTAAGATCAGCGGGTACTCTACGTTCTCGTAGGCTGACTGGAGGGGGATCGGGGAGAGCTTCTGGAAGATATACCCGATGGTATCGCACCTAAGGTGTGACCGCTCCAGTTCAGTCATCTTCGCTACGTTCCTGCCTTCGATATAGAGGTTTCCCATTGTGGGAACATCGAGGATTTCCTCTTGGTTCATCATCGTCGATTTGCCGGATCCCGATGATCCCATGATTGCAACGAAATCATTCTCTATGATATCGAGCGAGACGTGGTTAAGCGCCGTAAAGTCCCCGTTCTCGAGCGAGTAAGTCTTGGTGACATCCATCTGGATATAACGCCGTCATTACCAGTCTCTCTACTGATGATTGGGAATCATCCGATGTAATTCCGGAAATGCCCTACGGGTTTTTCGCTGATACCTGAACCGCATATCCGGAAAAAACTGTAATGTTTTTCACCCGTAAAGGACAGACTGATACTGAAGGGACAAATCCCGGGTTATTCAGGAAATCTTCCCTTACAACCCCTCACATCTTTTTAATCCAGCGCCACCCACCTTTACCATAATGTGCGGCATTGCGGGGCAGTACTGTTTTGAGGGCCGGGTACCGGACGGGGACCTGCTGGCACGGATGTCAGAGCAGCTTATTCATCGGGGGCCCGATGGCGTGGGAAAAGAGATCCGGGGCTGCATGGGACTGGTGCACCGCCGGCTTGCCATCATCGACCTTTCCGAGGATGGTCTCCAGCCGATGACCAATGAGGACAAAACACTCTGGCTGGTATACAACGGCGAGATCTACAACTATGTCGAGCTCCGCGAGGAGTTGATTAAGAAAGGGCACCGCTTCCATTCACAATCCGATACCGAGGTGATCCTGCATGCCTACGAGGAATGGGGTACCGGATGCCTCCAGCGGTTCAATGGCATGTGGGCATTTGCCCTCTGGGATGAAAGGACACAGCAGCTCTTCTGTGCACGGGACCGGTTCGGAATCAAACCGTTCTATTATACCGAGATCAATGGATCATTCCTGTTTGCATCCGAGATAAAGGCCCTTATTGAGCATCCGGATGTCGGGAAGAAACCGGATGATCAGATACTGGGCACCTATCTCGCATGGGGGGTGCAGGACCATTCGGCCCGGACAATGTTTGAAGGCATATCCCAGCTGAAACCGGCCCATGCGCTCATTGTCACAAAAGACGGACCACATATACCGTACCAGTACTGGGAGGTTAGGATCAATGACGCACCCCAGTCAGAGACCCATGACCAGCAGGACAAGGATCGCTTCCTCGAACTGCTCCGTGATGCAACCCGTATCCACCTCAGAAGCGATGTCGCTGTCGGCACATGCCTTTCGGGAGGGATCGATTCTTCAACCCTGACCGTCATCATCAATAACCTTATCCGTGACGAGGCCCCTCCGAGTGTCAGCGAGCGACAAAAAACCTTCTCGGTAGTATTCAGCGATAAACGATTTGATGAGAGCCGGTATATTGACGAAATTGTGAACGCAACCGGTGTTGATTCCCA